>DASYKL010000852.1:0-11829 GCA_035995405.1 Chloroflexota bacterium | reverse complement strand
ACACCGCCGCTTACCGACGACGAGATCCAAGCAGCAGTCCAGATGATTCGGGCGGACGCGTTGGCGGTGCATTTGAACTTTCTGCAAGAGAGCGTCCAGCCCGAAGGCGAGCGCAACGCGCAGGGCTGCGCCGCCGCGATTGCCGCGGTCGTAGGCCTGGTGGGCGTGCCCGTCGTAGCTAAGGAAACAGGCGCTGGCCTGTCCCGCGAGACCGCGCTGCGGCTGAAGGCTCTCGGCGTCAGCGCCCTGGACGTCGGTGGCGTGGGCGGCACGAGCTTCGCCGCGGTCGAAGGGTTGCGCGCGGAAGCACAGGGCGAGCGGCAATCGCAGCGCCTGGGCGAGGTCTTCCGCGATTGGGGTATTCCGACGCCCGTTTCCGTCGCGGCCGCGCTGCCCAGTGGACTACCGATCATCGCCACAGGCGGCATCAGGTCTGGCGTGGACGCGGCCAAAGCGCTGGCCTTGGGAGCGACCCTGGTCGGCGTGGCGCGGCCGTTGTTGCAAGCCGCCTTGGAGGGCGATCAGGCGGTCGAGACATGGATCGAGCAATTTCTGCGCGAGCTACGGACGGTGCTGTTTCTGACAGGCTCGGCCGACCTGTCTGCGTTGCGCCGCCGACCTCGCGTGGTGACCGGCGTGACCAGAGCGTGGCTCGCCCAGCTCGGCTACTAGCGTCGATATGGGCGTTTCGTCACCTGTTCTTGACTTTGGGCATGCCCAGATTGAGCAGGATTGAGTGGTTGTTGTGAGCGATCGATAGCCTTCCGTTAGCAAGTGGTGCGTCAGACACGAATCCAACGGGCCGCGACCGCCGCGGAAACGGACCCGCCACCCGTCGGGAAGTCGTTGCCTCCACGCGGCAGACGGCCGCGTTCTGCCCGGCCGGTCAGTGTCAGCACGACGGGCTGGAGTCTGGTCGGCACACATGATCTCGTCGAGCTGTGCCGTTTGCTGTACCAGACGGTGGCCCGCCAGATGGACGCGTCTATTTTTTTCCTGGGGCTGTATGACGCGGCCAGCCAGACGGTCGAGGTCGTCTGGCAAGCCGAGCATGGGGCGGAGCTGTCGGGCGGCTCCTTCCCGCTCGGCAAAGGCTTTACCAGCCAGGTGATTCTCTCGGGTCAGCCGCGGCTGATCCGCCACTGGTCGAACGAGGGTCCGCGCGTCCAGGTCCAGTACGCCACAGACACGCCAGGGCTGCCTGAATCTGCTATCGCCGCCCCGCTCAAACTGGGTGAGCATGTCATCGGCCTGGTATGTGTCCAGTCTTACCGGCCGAACGCGTATCGCGAGCGACACCTGAAAGTCATCGAGTCGCTGTGCGACGAAGCCGCCATCGTGATCGCCGGGCTGCACTACTCGGAGCGCATCGGCGCCCAAGTGCGGCGCCGCGTTTCAGAGCTGGAAGCCATTCTGGCCAACATGGCTGACGCGTTGCTGATCATCGATGCAAAGGGTCGCGTCGTGCGGCTCAATCGGGTGGCGCGCGAGCTGCTATCGCTGCAGGATGCCAGCATCATCCTGGGCCAACCATTGGATGAAAGCCAGTGGGACCAGTGGCCGATCGGCGGGCGAGCGGCGGCCGAGGCGCTGCAGCCTGTCATCGAACAGCTGCAGCGTACGGAAGAGGCCCAGGAAGTCGAAGTCGAGCTGCCTGGCCCCGGCCACCGCACGCTGAGCTTTCGCGCCAGTCCTTTGCATGATGCCGATGGCGCTTTCAGTGGCGGGGTCATCGTATTTCGCGACATCACCGGCCGTCGCGAGGTCGAGCGATTCAAGGACGACATGTTTTCCATTGCTTCGCATGACCTGAAGACACCCGCCACGGTCATCAAGACGCAGGCCCAGCTCCTCCGCCGCCAGTTTCGGCTTGGCGAACACGGTGATGTCGAAGAAGGCCTGACAGTGATCTCCAACCAGGCCGATCGTTTGTCCAAGCTGCTCAACCTGCTGCTGGACCTGTCGCGCATCGAATCCGGGCGGCTCGATCTCGATCTGGCCCCGACCGATATGCGCGGCATCCTGATCAGCATGGCTCGGGCACTGCAGTCGACCACTGAAGCGCATGTCATCGAAGTGGTCGCGCCGAGCGGGGTCATTGGCCACTGGGACTCGTCGCGGCTTGAAGAAGTGATCGAGAACCTGTTGACCAACGCGGTGAAGTACTCACCCGCTGGCGGTCCGATTGTGGTGACGCTCGAGAGCGACGAGGAGAGTGCGACGGTCGTCATCCGCGACTCCGGCATCGGCCTTGCATCAGACGAGGCACCTCACGTGTTCGAGCGATTTTTTCGCGGCACCGAAATCCGTCGGCTCGAGGGCACCGGCCTCGGGCTCCATATCTGTCAGGCCATCGTCGTGGCGCATGGTGGGCGCATCTGGGCAGAGTCAGCTGGACCTGGCCAGGGCAGTGCGTTTGGCTTCACGCTGCCAATCTGTCCGCCGTGATCCACGCGTTCTGTCTGGTGAAGGCGTGTACGTCCCATGCGGTTTGTTGCCCCGCTTGTCGCCTTGGCCCTCCTTGCGCTGGCAGTCTTGCCCAGCGCCACCCCTGCTAACGCGGAATTCTTCGCTGCACCGGCTCAGGGAAACCTGAAGATCGCGCCGCCGCTACTGGCGCGGATGACGGCGGATCCACTCGCCCTTGAGGCGGTCATCGTGGAGATGGACCACGCGGTGGCCCCCTTCGGCGAACAGCCGAATGCGCAGCTCGCCCGACAAGCGCTAGCACTGATCGCTCAGCAAGGCCAGCCGGTCGGCGCGCTGCCCATCGTTGGTGCCGCCGCGGGCTGGGTTCCCGCGGCGGGCATCCAGGCGCTGAGCCTCCTGCCAGGCGTGGCGTATATCCACGACGACGCGGCTATTCGGCCGCGGCCAAACGCCAGCCATGGCCCAGCGTGGCCCGCAGGCCAACTCGGCTCGCTGTACCCCCGCGAGATACACGCTGACCAGGTCTGGACTCAATCGCGTGGCAGCGGCATCGGCGTGGCGGTGCTGGATTCGGGTGTGGCCGCTGATGCGGACCTGGGCAACCGCGTCCTGGCGTCGATCAGTTTTGCCGGCCCGCGTTCGACGCTCGGCGACGGTGGTGGGCACGGCACGCACGTCGCGGGCATCATCGGCGGTGACGGGACGCGCTCGCAGGGCGAGTACGTTGGCGTCGCGCCGCAGGTCAATATCGTCGATGTCCAGGTCCTCGACGAGCGGGGCAGCGGTCGCCTGTCATCGGTCATCGGTGGGCTCGGCTGGGTCGTCGCACACCGTCAGGAGTACAACCTTCGGGTCGCGAACCTGTCGTTTGGTGCGCCCGCGCCGCCGTCATACCACGCCGACTTGTTGTCA
Source organism: Chloroflexota bacterium (assembly GCA_035995405.1). Lineage (GTDB taxonomy): Bacteria > Chloroflexota > UBA6077 > UBA6077 > CF-72 > CF-72. Next base: position 8,487 of record DASYKL010000852.1, on the reverse strand, counting down.
TCAGCAGTCGAGCTGGCCTGGAAACAGGGCATTGTGGTGGTCACGGCCGCGGGCAACGCGGGTCCGACGCGTGGCTCGGTCGAAACGCCTGGAATCGACCCGTACGCGATCACCGTTGGCGCGATTGACGACCAGGCAACACTCGCCGTTGCCGACGACGTGCTGGGCTGGTTCTCGTCCTGGGGGACGCCGGTTGATGGCCAGCCCAAGCCGGACCTTGTGGCGCCGGGGCGGAAGATTGTGTCGCTGCGCGTACCGGGGAGTCTGCTGGATCAGCATCTGGGTGACCACGTAGTTACGGCGAAGAACGGCGCCTCGTACTTTCGGCTCACTGGCACGTCGCAGGCCTGCGCCGTCGTCTCTGGCGCCATCGCCCTGGTTCTGCAGCGTCATCCCGAGTACACGCCGGATCAGGTCAAGATGATCCTCCTGCGTACGACGCAGTGGTACGGCGGGGTCTCGCAGCTCGCGGACCCTTCGGCCGCTGGCGCAGGTCTGCTCGACGCCTACGCCGCGTTTAGCAGCAGTTCCCGCGGGTTTGCCAACGCTGGTCTGCGCCCGGCGGACGGCGCCGCGCGTCGTCTGTTCCCTCTGCTGTTCGGGCAATCGTTGGTCTGGAAAGACCCGCTGTACCGCGGCATGCCCTGGTCGGCGGTCAACTGGACCACTATTGCCTGGGACAACATCGCGTGGGACAACATCGCCTGGGACTCGTTCAACTACTCCAATATTGCCTGGGACAATATTGCCTGGGACAATATTGCCTGGGACAACATCGCCTGGGACCGCGCCAACTGGGACAACATCGCCTGGGACAACATCGCCTGGGACTAGGACGACAGAGTTCGGGAACTATGTGTCGAGGAGTAAACCCGTCGGGTCTTCGATGAGCTCTTTGATGCGGACCAGGAAGCGGACCGCTTCGCTGCCGTCTACGATGCGGTGGTCGTAGGTCAGGGCGAGATACATCATCGGTCGAATCACAACCTGACCATCCATCGCGATCGGGCGGGGCTGGATCTTGTGCATCCCCAGGATGCCAACTTGTGGCGGCGACAAGATAGGCGTCGACATCAGGGAGCCGTAGACGCCGCCGTTGGTGATGGTGAACGTCCCACCGCGGAGGTCTTCGAGCGTCAGGGTGTTGGTGCGGGCTTTCTCAGCCACTGCAGCAATGGCTTTCTCCAACTCGGCGAAGCTCTTGCGATCCGCATCGCGCACAACGGGTACCACCAGGCCGCCCTCTGCCCCGACGGCGACACCGATGTCGTAGTACTGCTTCTGGACGATCTCATCGCCGCGGATCTCGGCATTAAGGTTCGGAAACGCTTGCAGCGCCCCGACGACCGCCTTCGTGAAAAACGACATGAAGCCGAGCCCAATGCCGTGGCGTTTCTGGAACTGCTCACGACGACGAGCGCGAATCTCCATGATCGCGGTCATGTCCACCTCGTTGAAGGTGGTCAGCATGGCTGCCGTGCGCTGCGCTTCGAGCAGCCGCTGGGCAATCGTCTGGCGTCGCCGCGACATGCGGATCCGCGTTTCGCCGCGTGCGCCGTCCCGGCTGGGCACCGCCGGCGGTGGTGCAGGTTGGGGCGGCTGCACCGCCCTGGTGGTCGCGGCGGGCTCCAAATGTCGTTCGACGTCTTCACGCGTGACGCGGCCGCCGGTGCCCGTGCCTTCGACGCGGCCCAGGTCCAGGCCGTGCTCCTCAGCCATGCGACGAGCGACGGGCGAGGCGTGCGGCCGCTCGGCCTCTGACGGCTGGGCCGGTGCCGCCGTTGGCGTAGCCTGTGCTGTCGCTGGTATGCCTGTTGCTGGGGCAGTCGCTGGGGCAGTCGCTGGGGCAGCAGGGCGCGTAGCCGAGGACGAAGGAGTGCCCTCCTCGATCGTGCCGAGCACGTCCCCCGGGTGGACGGTCTGTCCTTCAGCGGCAGCAATCTTGCCCAGGACACCTGCCTGGTCGGCCGCCACGTCGACGTTCACCTTCTCAGTCTCCAGTTGGACGAGCGCTTCGCCGGCCTCAACCGGATCACCCTCGTGTTTGAGCCAGGCGCCGACGGTTGCCTCGACGACCGATTCGCCCAGGGCGGGAACACGGACTTCAACCGGCATGCGCGGGCACCCCTTCGAGGACTTCTGAAATCATGCGCTGCTGTTCGGCGGCATGCGCCTCCGCCCACCCTTCCGCCGGACTGGCCCGTTCCGGGCGGCCGACGTACCGCAGCTCATGGTCGCCGATGATCTCACGTAAACGGCCTTCAACGAATGGCCAGGCACCCATATTGCGCGGTTCTTCCTGGAGCCAAACCACGGTTCTGGCGCGCCCGTAGCGTTCGAGCATCTCCGAGAGAGCCTCAGACGGAAACGGATACAGCTCCTCGACGCGCACCACCGCGAGTTTGTCGGCGCCGGCGCGACGCTTGTCCGCTTCCAGCTCAGCCCAGATGTGGCCGCTGCACAGCACGACGGTTTCGACACGCGTTGGGTGTTCTCGCGTCCGTACGTCGTCGAGCAGCGGCTCGAAGCGACCATTTGCCAGATCGCTGGCTCGTGACGCGGCAAGTGGGTTGCGCAACAGGCTCTTGGGTGTCATCACGACCAGCGGTCGGACGTCCCGCGTGTCCAGGCTGGCTGCCTGACGGCGGAGCAAGAAGTAGTACTGCGCGGCGGTGGTGCAGTTGGCGACGCGGAGGTTGTCTTCGGCAGCTTGCTCCAGGAAGCGTTCCAGACGTCCACTCGAGTGATCTGGTCCCTGGCCTTCCCAGGCATGTGGCAGGAGCAGCACGAGGCCCGACAGCAAACCCCACTTGGCCTGCCCTGAGACGACGAACTCGTCGACGATGACCTGCGCGCCGTTGATGAAGTCGCCGTACTGGCCTTCCCACAGCACCAGCGTGTCAGGCGCCTGAACGGTGTAGCCGTATTCGAAACCGAGCGTCGCATTTTCTGACAGCGGGCTGTTGTGCGCGTCGAACGAGGCTTGCTGGCCAGGCAGGGCTTCGAGCGGCGTCACTGGTTGGCCCGTCTTGGCGTCATAGAACGTCAGATGCCGTTGCGAGAACGTCCCGCGCAACACATCCTGACCCGTTAGCCGGACCGGTACCCCGCCCATCACCAACGTCCCAAACGCGAGCGCTTCAGCGTGCGCCCAATCGATCGGCGCGTCCGGTCGGTCGAAGGCAGCTCGGCGGCGCTGCAGCGCTCGGTCGAGCTTGGGGTGCACGGTGAAGTCTGGCGGGAAGGTCACCAGCGCCTCATTCACGGCTTTCAGCTGGTCCCAGTCAGGATTTTTTGGCCCCGCGGCGGGGCGTGGTGGCCGGGTGGTCGAATCAGCCGGCGCTTCGTCGCCGGACGTTGCGCCGTGCGACCGGCCATTGGGTGGCGCATCGTCAGGCCCTCGCCGCCGCGCGGACTCACGTATGCGCTGGAACTCGTCCAGGCCCGCTTTGAGGAACGCCTCGGGGTCACCCTGGCGGACAACGCTGCGGCGCACGAGATCTGCGGCGAAGCGCTCGCGAACGGTAGGCTGGTGTTCGACTAAGGCGTAGGTGCGTGGCTGCGTCAGCGACGGATCGTCGCCCTCGTTGTGCCCCCAGCGTCGGTAGCCGATGAGATCGACGAGAAAATCTTCGGCGAACTGGGCGCGGTACGCCGCTGCCAGACGGATTGCTGCCAAGCAGGCCACCGGATCGTCGGCGTTGACGTGCACGATCGGGATCTCGAAACCCTTGGCCAGGTCACTGGCATAGAGGGTCGAGCGGCCTTCGCTGGGCTCCGTCGTGAAACCGAGCTGATTGTTGGCGATGATGTGCAGCGAGCCACCCGTGTGATACCCGCGCAACCGCGACAGGTTCAGCGTCTCGGCGACCACCCCTTGGCCGGGGAACGACGCGTCACCGTGGATCAGCACGGCCAGTGACGCGGCTTGGTCCTGGACTGGTCGGCCGCCGTGCTGGCGATTCTCGTCGGCGGCGCGCGCCATGCCCTGGACGACCGGGTTGACGAATTCCAGGTGGCTCGGATTCGGCGCCATGACAACATTGACGGTGCCGCGGCTGTTGCCATTGCGGGCGTCAGCACTCTGGTAGGCACGGTGGGCCCCAGCGTGGTATTTCACGTCGCCGGCCCAGCCCTCGTCGGTGCTCTCGGAAGCTGAGCTGCGGCGTGTCGGCTCGCGGCCTTCGAACTCGCTGAGGATGCGCGCGTACGGCTTGCCCAGGACATGCGCCAGGACGTTGAGCCGACCGCGATGGGCCATCCCGAGGATGATCGAGCGCGTGCCGTGGGCGGCGGCGTCAGTGATTAGCTCATCGAGCATGGGGATCAGCATGCCGAGCCCCTCGACCGAGAACCGCGTCTGACCGGGGTACGCGCGATGCAGGAAACGCTCGAACGCCGAGACCTCAGTGAGGCGGTCCAGCAGCTCGCGCTCGTCGACCGGGTCGTGCGGTGGACGGAAGCGTCCTTCTTCGATCGCATCGAGCAGCCAGGCGCGTTCGGTTGGATCTTCGACGTGGGCCACCTCGTAGCCGGTGGTGCCGCAGTAGATTTCTTCGAGCCGGCGGATGGCTTCTAAGGCGTTCCCGAGATTGGAGCGGCCGATGACGCCGCCGACAACGGACGCGGGCAAGCGGGCGAGGTCGTCCTCGGTGAGGCCATGTGCGCCGTAGTCGAGGTGTGGGTCGCCGGGCGGTTCAGAGCCGAGGGGATCGATGCGCGCGCCGCGATGGCCAAAGAGTCGCAGGCTCTGCGCGAGGGCGGCCGCGGCGGCGGCGGCTGAAACGTCCGCGGAGGCGCGCAGATCAGGGACGACGTCGTTGTCGGTGACGTGTGCAGGTGCGTTGGCGTGGTCGCCCTCGATCAGCTCGAGAGCGTAGCCAGCATTAGGCCCATAAAACTCGTCAAGCCGATCGGCCGACGACGAAGTAGACATCTGGCGACAAGTATTACTCTACTGCGCTCTCGCGGCGGCCGAATACGGCTCGGCTTGATGAGCTGCGGCCGGTCAGTTGCGGTAGACCTCGGCGATGGTGATCTGGCCTTGGCCGTCACTCGCGGCGCCGATAGACACACGGCTGAAGCTCGTTTCGAGGATGTTCTTGCGGTGCGTCGGCGACTTCATCAACGCTTGCTCTACTTTGTCGGTCACGGTGGCGTCGTCGGCGCTGGCCCTGGCGAGGTTCTCACCGGCCAACTGATAGCCGACCTGTGCGCTGGCCAGCATGTTGACGAACGCCAGGTCGCCGTTGGCGTCGTAGTGGGACAGGGCAGGGGTGCCGAGCTGGCTGGCGGCTCGCTGGCGGGCGATCGCGAGCGTTTCGGGGTCGAAGTCGAGCGGGCTCAGGCCGTTGGCCAGGCGATCGGCGTTGGTCAGCTCGAGCATGGCTTGCTCGACGGCCATGACGGTGCCGAACGATCGGTCGCCCGGAAGCTGGCCGGCCAGGTCAGCCGCGGCGATGGGCTGGGCGGCAACGCTCGTCAGCATGGTGCCGGCCAAAGCAGAGGCCGTTATGAAGCGCGAGAACTGGGAACGCCACGAGCGGGTCATGTGGCGGCACCATAGGCCCGGGCTCGACGCGCCAGTAGAGACGACGGTACCGAGGCCAGTGGACGAAGCGCCCGGACCTGCAGCTGCACGAGTTCGCTACAGTCAACTTCGTGTCCGAGGACGAGCCGCGGCAAGCTGTACCAAGCTGGCGGCCGGGCTATTTCGTTTGGCCTGGCGGACGCACCAAACTGATTCTCCTCGGCGGTATCGGCACCTCCACGGGCGATACCGACCGGTCCTTTAGCGGCCTCGTCAGCTACCTGGCGGCACAAGGCGGCTATGACCCCCGCCGTGACGTGCTCGAGGCGACCTATGCAGGCGGCGAAGCAAGCGGCCTGTGGCAACCGAGACCGTACGTCTCAGCCGACACCCGCAAGCCACTCATCGATATTGCGGAGGCGGTCGCGGGCAGCCTGGACTGGTATCGCCAGCGATTGCCAGAACCGACGCGGCTGGTGATGATCGGGTATTCGATGGGCGGCGTCGGCGGCCTCGATGGCGCGACCCTGGCCGTCGCTCGGGACCGTAAGGCGTGGCGCGACCGGCTGGGGGCGGTCATCACCCTGGCGGCGCCGGTCCGCGGCTGCAGCCTCGGCGCCCTGGTCAACTGGGCCTGGTTGGTGACCGCGGAGCCAGATGGTCTGGGCGCGGCTGGCCGCGACCTCGACGCGCGCTGGAAGGAACCCGAAGAGCAAACGCGCCTGAATCGCCGTGCGGCATTCCTGCGGGCCGCAGGCGCACGGGTGGTGACGCTGGTTGACCCCGACGACTCGGTGGTTCGGCCGGAGGAGGGGGTTGTACCAGCGCTGGGCGAGAGGGCCGCGGACCTGCACATTGCGACGACGATCCGTCGGCCTGGGTCGCTTGGCCATGGCGCGATTCTGGACGAGCCCGCCGTGTGGCGGCGGATTCTCGGCATCGTCGGACCACAGAGCGACCTTGCGGCATCCACGCGAAGAGACCACGGCCCCGATCCGCTCGAGGCGGAGTTGAAGGCCTTGAAAGAGCGCATGCGGCGCGAGGGACGGATCAAGTGAAGATGCCCGTCGTGGCGCTCGCTGTTTCGGGCCACGGGTTCGGCCATGCGGTGCGCGCGGCGGAAGTCGCTCGCGTGCTGCTGGCCCGCGGCGCGCGCGTCAAGCTGCGCAGTGATGCGCCGCGGTGGCTGTTCCCAGAACAGGTCGAGGTCATCCCCAGCCCAGCGTGGCCGCTCGACATCGGTGTCGCCCAGCACGACGGGCTCGACCTCGACATTGACGAGACTCGCCGCCGCTGGTTCGACTTCGCGGCTGAGTTTCCGGCGCGCGCCATCAAGGAGGGCCAACTCTTGCACGAGCATGGCGTGGACATCGTCCTGGGTGACATACCGCCATTGGCGTTCGCCGCGGCCGCTGAAGCCCAGATTCCCAGCCTGGCGCTCGCCAATTTTGGCTGGGATTGGATCTACGAGGCCTGGCCCGACTTCGGCGTGCCGATCGCGACGGTGCAGGCTGGCTACGCGCACGCCGACACGCTGTTGCGCTTGCCTTTGCATAGCTTGTCGCCGGACGCCTTCCCGGCTTTCAAGACCACCATAGACGTGCCGCTGATCGCCCGCTGCGCTCGGTCGCCGCGCTCGGACATCCGAAAGATGCTTGGGCTGGCAGAGAAGGCGACGGTGGTGCTGCTGTCATTCGGCGGCTTTACCGCCCACGGCTTCGACGTCGCGGGCCTGGGTCGCTCGTGCGACTACGTCTTTGTCCTGACGCCGCCGCTCTCAGCCGGCGTCGCCGATCCGCCAGCCAACGTCGTCGTCCTGCCACAGGCGCCGGCCGACTACGTCTCACTGGTTGCCGCGTGCGACGTCGTCGTCACGAAACCAGGCTATGGCATTGCCGCCGATTGCCTCGCCAATCGCGTGGCCATGCTGTTCACCGACCGCGGCCCGTTTCGCGAGTACGACGTCCTGGCTGAAGCCTTACCGCGCCTCGGCCGCGCGCGCTACGTGCCGCGTGCCGACGTCCTCGCCGGCCATCTCGGGCCGCATCTGGACGCCTTGCGTTCGTCGCCGGTCGCCTGGACCGACGAGGCGCTGGACGGCTCGCACGTCGTGGCCGAGGCTGTTCTTGACCGCGCATAAAGCTCAAAGGTGCCAAAAGCGGTAACGTGAGCGCCAACCTGGCACACTATCTGCACGCGCCGCGGAACCCCACGAGCCTCGGTTGGCCGGGCACCTTCGTTCGCCAAGATGATCGCCACTCGCCCTGCCCATTCTGAGCCCACCCTGGCGACTGTCAAGGGCGCTGCGGTTAATCTGCCCAGTGTGGTGGTCCGCCTGTTGCTGTTGGCGTGCGCGGGCGTGGTGATGCAGGTCGGCTGGCTGGTCGTCTGGACGCTGAGTTACCGACTCACCCACGGCAATGACTACACCTATACGCTGCTGGTCAGTCAGCCAGCGTTGTGGGACAAGCTGCACGACCTGCTGGTTCTGGCCAACACCCTGGCGCCCGGGCTCGAGTTGCCAGACGGCCCGGCCACCCTCGACATCGTCGTCAACTCGCTGGTGTTCGGCTTCATCATCACCGGCGTCGGCTACTTGTGCGCCATCACGCTGGTCGATAGCGGCGTTTCGGCTGTCCGTGGTGCGCTGCTGGTCGTCATCTTGTTCGAGCTTGTCTTTCAGGTCACGCTGTTTTTGACACCGGGCCTGTTCACCACCGACATCTTTTCCTATGTCATGTACGGCCACATTTCGGCCGTCTACAACCTGAATCCCTATATCTATCCGCCGAACTACTTCCCGGGCAACCCGATGCTCGATTGGATCCATCCGATCTGGCACGACCAGCCGAGCGTTTATGGGCCATTGTGGACCGACATTGGCTGGCTGATGGCCCGCCTGGTGGCGCCCTTCGAGGGCCTGGTCAGCCCGCTGCCCGATGGTGGCGTGCTGCAGA
>DASYKL010000851.1:0-6114 GCA_035995405.1 Chloroflexota bacterium | reverse complement strand
ACAGATCGTGTTTCAGCCAGTACTCGTACCAGTGCGCCTCCGTCTCGGCCGGGTTGTATGGCGCATAGGCGTCAGAGGCAGTCGTGCGAGGAGGCGTAGTGGTATTCACAGCTTTTTTCAGATTCAGACAACCAGCGGGTCGACCCGACTCGAAGGGTCAGGATAGCTTAAATAATCCGTCCGACTGGCATGTTCACCCAGCTGCTCATCTCGTGGGCGTCGGTCACAGGCTCGGCCTGGCAGACGTACTTCGGCGTCACCTGGTCCAGACTCGTCAACCCGGTCAGGCCCATGGCGCTGACGAGCTCATCCTCCAGAATTTCGAGCATTCGCACCACCCCGATCGAACCCGCGGCGGCTAGTCCCCAGCCTTGCAATCGGCCAAGGGCGACGACGTCCGCGCCGAGCGCGATCGCCTTGAGGATGTCGCCACCTCGTTGGACGCCGCCGTCCACGATGATCCTGGCTCGGCCAGCGACGGCCTGAGCGATCTCGGGCAACGTATCGAGGCTGCCGAGGGCGTGGTCGATCTGGCGTCCGCCGTGGTTGGAGACCCAGATGTAATCAACTCCGTGCTGGACGGCGATTTCGGCATCCTCGGCGGTCTGAATGCCTTTGACCATGAACGGCAGACCGGCCATCTCTTTGATACGGTCCATCTTCTCCCAGGTCAGCCCGGCTTGCCAGCGACGATCCGGCGCCGAGCCGACGCGCCGTGTCGGCGGCGTATACCTGGTCAGCATTGGCCGCTCACGACGGCTGTAGTGGGCCACGTCGACGGTCAGCGCCAGGGCGCTGTAGCCGGCCGCTTTGACACGTCCGATGATGTCTTCGACCCACGCGTCGTCGCCGAAGACGTACAGCTGGAAGATCTTGGGTGTCGGCGTGGCGGCGGCAGTCTCTTCGAGCGGCGGCAGGGTGGCGGTGCTGACGCAATGCATGACCCCAAAATCGGTGGCGGCTCTGGTGACGGCGACGGCGCCTTCTGGATCGAAGACCTGCAGGGAGCCGATCGGGGCGAGGATGGCCGGGATACGCAGCTTGTGGCCCAGGAAGGTGGTCGACGTGTCGATGTTGGTTACGTCAACGAGGACGCGGGGTCGAAAAGCAATCTTATCGAAGGCATGCCGATTGCGACGCAAGGTGGTTTCTGATTCGGAGCCTCCGACGAGGTAATCCCAGGCACCCTGCGTCAGTCGACGCCGCGCCTCGCGGATGAGTTCTTCGTTGCTGACGAAGTCAAGAGCCAAGCCAAAAGCCTCCCCGCTCCTATGATGGTCGGGCCGAATCTTACCCAGCCGTCCTCTAGACGTGTACGGGTCACGCGGCTGTGCCAGGTATGGTTCTGGCGGCTGTGCCGAGTACGGATCGGGGGAGCCCTGCGGGCCCCCCGCCCCCGTTCGTCGCTCCGCTCGCAAGCTCGCTGCGCACTCTCTTCCGGGGCGACCCCCCGCTTAAGGGGCGCTTCGCGCCGCTGCCGCAACGCGCGACCACCCATACGGTCCGCCCGACGCATCTCAGGACCCCGAGCGGCATCGGCCCAGACACCTCAGACAACCGAGCGGGGGCGGCCTCGTGCTCAGACCACCCAGCCGCAGCGGCGTTCTACCTCAGACCCCGGGACGGCATCGGCGTCCAGCTCAAAAGTCGAGCCGCATCAGCGTTCCAGCTTGCGACCCGGGCGGCAGCGCGTTCCAGCTCAGACTGCCCGCGGCAGCACCGTTGTAGTTTGGACAAACATGGCGGTGTCGGTCTTCCAGCTCAAAAGCCGAGCCGTGTCGGCCCTCCAAGCCGTACTTGGCAGCGGCGCGAAGCGCCCCTCGCGGGGGGTCGCCCCGGAAGAGAGTGCGCAGCGCGTAGCGCGGAGCAACGAACGGGGGCGGGGGGCCCGCAGGGCTCCCCCGATCCGTACTCGCTAAATTGATGGAAAACGTCGGTGCCGTTCAGGAGTCCTCCGCAGTGGTGGCAAAAGCTTCCCGCCATTGATTGAGAAAATCTTGCTCCTCCTGGCTCGGGGCCAACTTCGGGATATCGACTGGTTCAGGCCAGTCGACATTCCCGACGGCACCCACGGGCCGGTAGTCGGGCAGACCGCGCAGGAAGAAGACGACAGCGATCTGGCCGCCGAGACCATTGCCTTCGACAAGCTCACCCAGCGCCTGCCGGTCAGTCGGACCTGGCAGGGCGGCCAGGATTTGCTGAAAACCCAGATTCAGAAGCAGGCCACGCTGCGCGGTAGCGCCGGTTTTGAGGCCACGGGCGATGCCCAGACGTACCAGTGTGCGCAAGTCGACATGGGCCGAGATGTCTTGCTCGCCCAGGCGGATCAGCAGGTCGCTGCCCATCGTGTGGCGGTAATACGTCAGCAGCGAGTCGCGCGGCGGCGAGGCGGTGTAGTCCAGCACCATGGCCATGCCCTGCCCGAGTCGAGCTGACAGGCGGTCGACGAACGCGTCGAGCTCGAGACAGATGTTGAGCTCGCGGCCGTCGGGCGGGGTGTCGTGGACTTGGGCCATATACGCCTCTAGCGCCGGGTGCGGATCCGCGGATTCGAGCCAGGTGAGGGAGTCGTGCGCATCGAGGGTGACGCGGAGCTCGTGGAGATGGCTGCCGCGAGCAACGGCGCGGTAGACGGGCAGGGCATCGGCGACTTCGTTGGCGATGATGAAGTGGTGAGGCTCGTCCCCGTCCGTCCAGGTGATGGCTGGGTCGGTCAAGCGCTGCTGCTGGATTTCGCGGAGGGACGGGCTGGTTTCGTCGATGGTGTAGATGACTTCTGGGATATCGCGGTGCAGCGCGGCAAGAAAGGGCTCGGCGAGGGCGCCGCTGCCCGCGCCAAGCTCGAGGATGCGGAACGGCCGCGGCTCGCCTAGCGCGCGCCACAGCTCGACGGCCTGGCGAGCCAGCAGAAAACCGAAGGCCGGGTGTCGTTCGGGGCTGGTGATGAAGTCGCCGTCAGGCCCGAAGCCGCGCAGCCTGGTGTAATAGCCCTGCGTTGGGTGGTACAGCGCGGTATCCATGACGTCGCGGAAGGACAGCGAGCCCTCCCGAGCGATCCGCTCGCGAATCAGTGCTTCGACGGCTGTCTGCTCAGCCACGGTCAGGAGTCACGGTTACGAAGCGAGATTTCGAACCACTTCGGCCATCATTTCGCCGGCTTCGGTCGGGTTGACCGCCACCTGCACTCCTGCGGCGCGGAGGGCTTCCATTTTTGCCTGGGCGGTGCCCTGTGAACCCGAGATGATCGCGCCGGCGTGACCCATCTTCTTACCTGGTGGCGCCGTTGCGCCGGCGATGTAGCTGACGATGGGCTTACTCACGTGCGAAGCGATGTAGGCGGCCGCTTTTTCTTCTTCCGACCCGCCGATCTCGCCGATCATGATGATCGCTTTGGTTTCGGGGTCGCCTTCAAACGCTTCCAGGCAATCGATGAACGTCGTGCCAGGTACCGGATCACCGCCGATCCCGACGCACGTCGTCTGCCCGATCCCCTTCTGGGTCAATTCGTAGAGCGCCTGGTAGGTCAGCGTGCCGGAGCGACTGACAATCCCGACCGGCCCACCCGGCGTGGCGATCTCGCCAGCGGTGATACCGATATTGCATTTCCCAGGCGTGATGATCCCCGGGCAGTTGGGCCCCAACAAACGCACGTGGGGGAAGTCTCGCCGCAGACGGTTATAAAAGCGCGCCTCATCCTGGGCCGGCACACCCTCGGTGATGACGGCGATGAACGAGATACCCGCCTCGGCCGCCTCCATGACCGCGCCTTCGACACCTGGCGCAGGGACGAAAATGCACGACGCCGTCGCGCTGGTCGCCGCCACGGCTTCCTTCATCGTGGCGTACACCGGAATCCCTTCGACGTCCGTGCCGGCCCGCTTCGGATTCGTTCCAGCCACGACTTGCGTGCCGTACTCGCGGTTGCGCAAACCGTAAAAACGACCAGCCGAGCCAGTCAGGCCCTGGTAAATAACTCTGGTGTTCTCGTCGACGAAGATGCTCATCGTCGGGCTCCCGCCTCGGCCCGATTGGCTAATTCCACCGCTTTGCGGGCCGCATCGAGCATGGTCGGCTGCGAGATCAATCGTTCGGACTCGTGCTGCTTCAAAATGCGGCGACCTTCATCGGCATTGGTGCCGTCGATGCGGATCACGATCGGCGCGTCGATCTGCACGCGGCCAAGCGCCTGGACGATGCCGTTGGCTACCTCGTCACCACGGGTGATGCCGCCGAAGATGTTGATGAGAATCGACCGCACGTTGGGGTCGGTGTTGATGACCTCGAGTGCATTGGCCATGACGTTCGCGTCGGCGCCACCGCCGATATCGAGAAAATTGGCCGGCGAGCCGCCAGCCTGATTGACCACATCGAGCGTGCTCATCGCCAGGCCAGCGCCGTTGGCGATGATGCCGACGTTGCCTGACAGGCCGATGTACTGCAAGCCTTTGCTACGCGCCAGGCGCTCGCGGTCGTCGAGCTCTTCAGTTTGGCGATATTCTGCCCACTCAGGGTGGCGGAACTCGGCGTTGTTATCGAGACTGACTTTGGCATCCAGAGCATGGACACGGCCGTCGGGGGTCAGGACGAGTGGGTTGATCTCGACCAGGTCGGCGTCGCCTTCGACGAAGCAGCGATAGAGCTTGCTCAGGATGTCGGCGGCGCCTGATCGGGCTTCGGGATGCAGGCCAGCTTGCTCGACCAGGTTCTGGGCGTCCGTGGTGGAGAGACCATCGACGGGGTCGATCTGCAGGCGAGCGATGGCAGCCGGCTCTTCGGCGGCGACTTGCTCGATATCGATGCCACCGCGGGCGGAGACCATGCCGAGGTGTTTGCGAGCGCCCCGGTCGAGGGTGAAGGAGGCGTAATACTCGTGGGCGATGTCGCTGGCGCGCTCGATCCAGAGGCGGTGGACGGTATGGCCTTTGATGTCCATGCCGAGAATGTTGGAGGCATGGGTGCGGACCTCATCGAGGGAGTTGGCGAGTTTGATGCCGCCGGCTTTGCCTCGTCCGCCGACCTGCACCTGGGCTTTGACGACGACGGGGAAGCCAACGCGATCGGCCTGGGCGACCGCTTCGTCGACCGTATCGGCGACGCCCCCGGGTGAGACCGGGATGCCGAAACGGGCAAAGTACTGCTTGCCCTGGTACTCGAAGAGATCCATGAACAGGATCATACGCAACGAGTTCCGGCTGGCGGCGTTTGGCTCCGCGTCCGGGTGCCAGGGCGCGGTCTGTGGTGTGCACGGTGCGGGGCAGTGGCTAACCCGGGGGCCAGGTCATCGGACGGCCGCCCACCACGTGGAGATGCAGGTGAGCGACACTATTGTTCGCATCGGGGCCGGTGTTGATCACAGCGCGGTAACCTCGCTCGGACAGACCCTCGCGCGCCGCGACCTCGCGGGCGGCGCGCACGACCGCGCCGACCAGCTGATCATGTTCTGGCGAGAGCGCTTCGGTGTTCGCGATGTGCTCATTGGGAACAACCAGCACGTGGGTAGGCAGTTGCGGGTTGATGTCGCGGAAGGCGGTGACCTGGTCGGTCTGGAAGACGATGGCGGCCGGGATCTGGCCGTCGACGATCTTGCAAAACAGGCAGTCAGGGTCGGTCGTCGATGGCATGAGGCGACGATAGATCCCCGAGCTCGTACAGCACCAGCGCGGCGAGGATCGGCGAGGCGGTCTCGGTCCGCAGGATCCTCGGACCAAGCGTGATCAGGTGTGCGCCAGCGCGTTGAGCGACAGCGGCCTCGTCAGGCGTGTAGCCGCCTTCGGGACCAACGAAAATGCCAACGGTTCGCGCCCGCTGGGCAGGACGGACGGCGGTGAGGGCAGTGCGCAGAGTCTGCTGGCGCTCCTGCTCGTAGCCGACGAGCGTGACGCCCTCGGCGGTGGCCTGGGCGATCGCATCGGCGAACGGCACCGCGGCGGTGAGCTGGGGGATGGTGCCGCGGCCGGACTGCTCGGCGGCTTCGCGCAGGATGGCTCGCCAGCGGGTCTGGCGTCGCTCGTCTGGTGGCTCACGGACTACCGACCTGGCGGTTAGCACCGGTACCACGGCGGCGACGCCCACTTCTGTCAGCTTCTGGAGGACCTGCTCGAACTTGTCGCGCTG
>DASYKL010000850.1:0-2223 GCA_035995405.1 Chloroflexota bacterium | reverse complement strand
GATCTGAAGTGGTGGTCCGGGCTGACCATGGGTGACGTCAAACGCGCCCTGGCTCAGCTGGACGTGGTCGAAGTCGAGCTCGACGAGGGCACGGGCGTGTTGTTGGCCGCTGATCTTGAAGCGGTCGTCGACGATGAGCCGTGGGTTGCCCTGTTGCCCGGGCTCGATCCGACACCAATGGGCTACATCGAACGCGGCTGGTTCCTCGGTCCGCACCTGGCCACCGTCTTCGATCGGACAGGCAACGTTGGGCCAACGATCTGGGTGGATGGCCGCATCGCCGGCGGCTGGGCCCAGCGCAAGAACGGCACGCTGGCGTACAAGCTCCTCGAGGACGTCGGGGCGGCCGCCAGCCGAGCGGTCGAAGCCGCCGCCCACGACCTCAGTCGCTGGCTTGGTCCGATCCGCATCACACCCCGCTTCCGGACACCCCTCGAACGAGAGTTGTCCGACTGAAGCGCGTCAGGCTGCGCCTGCTTATCGCCGCCGCGGTCACGGTCGGCCTGGCGCTGTGGCTGGCAAACGCGGGCGCGCTGCTCATCTACGAACAGCCACCCGAAGCGGCTGACGCCATCGTCGTCCTCGCTGGGAACGCGGCAGATCGTCTGCCGCACGGCCTGGCACTGAAGTCACAGGGGTTCGCGTCGCTGGTCGTGATTTCGAACGAACGCGTTCATACGCACGGCCTCGAGACCACCTGGTTGGCCCTACACCGCGCCGGCCTTTCGGCGCCCGAGTTGGATGACGCAGACCTGGCTGTGCTCGACGACCCACCTCCTGAGTCGACGATCGACGAGGCGCACCGTGTCGCCGATGTTCTCGCCGTGCGGGGCCTGCACTCGGCGCTGCTCGTCACCGATGCGTTCCATTCCCGCCGTGCCTATCTGCTGTTCCGGGCCGCGTTCGCCCACAAAGGCTTGACTGTCCGCTCAACACCAGCCGCGGACACGTTCGGTCTGGCCCAGTGGTGGGCACACCCACTTGCCGCGCGGCGAGTCGCCGAAGAGTGGGCGAAGCTGGCGCTGTACCTGGTCGAGGGCGCGTACTGGTAGACGCTTACGCCGCCTCCAGCAACTTGAGCACACACCGCTCTTCAGTGGTCAGGCCCGCGTCTGGCTTACGCTCGGCAACGCCCGCCTCCGGATCGAGCGAGCCGTCGAGATACGCATTGAGCACCACAGGATGGACATACGCCTTGCG
The DNA here is from genome assembly GCA_035995405.1 of Chloroflexota bacterium. Classification (GTDB taxonomy): domain Bacteria; phylum Chloroflexota; class UBA6077; order UBA6077; family CF-72; genus CF-72. Next base: position 1,023 of record DASYKL010000850.1, on the reverse strand, counting down.
ACATACCGCCGGGGTGTTGCCGAGCTCAGCAGCCACATTCTTGATCGCAACCGACACCAGACGCTTGCCCGCGGTTGTGGACGTTGGTGCCTCGCACAGTCGCAGATAGCGCATCGCCAGTACCGTGCCATTCCATGTCCGGAAATCCTTGGCGGTGAAATCGCTGCCGCTGATTTCTTTGAGATAGGCATTCACGTCCGACGATTCGATCGCGTGGCGCTCACCAGCTTCATCCAGGTATTGGAAAAGCTCCTGGCCAGGAATGTCCTGACACTGTTTGACGATGCGCGCCAGCCGGCGGTCCGTCAGCTTGACGCTATGCTGCTTACCGCTCTTGCCCTTGAACTCGAAACGCAATGTGCCGCCGTCGAATCGCGCATGTCGATCGAGCATCGTCGTCAACCCAAACGATCGATTCTGACGGCGGTACTCCTCGTTGCCGACGCGAATCGACGTCTCTTCGAGCAGTTTGACGACAGCGGCCAGGACTTTGCGGCGCGGAATGCCTTTAGCTCGCAAGTCTCGCTCCACGTGGGCCCGAATCGTGGGCAGGGCGGCGCCGAAGGCGACCAGGCGCTCGTATTTGGCCTCGTCGCGTACCTCACGCCAGCGAGCGTGGTAGCGATATTGCTTGCGGCCGCGAGCATCGCGCCCGGTCGCCTGGATATGGCCATTGCGCCGCGGACAGATCCAGACGTCTTCCCAGGCGGGCGGAATGGCCAGCATCTTGATGCGCTGCAGGACTTCGGTGTCGACGATCTTCGACCCGTCCGGCCCAAAATAGTCAAACCCGTCTCCGCCACGCACGCGCCGAATGCCGGGTTTATCGTCGCTGACGTAGCGCAGGCCGGCCGCGGCGGCTGAATCGAGCGAGGCGGAAAGGTCCAGCGCCATCGCGACGGCTAATGCAAACGGTATGCCGGCACGCCATGTGCAACCCGGTCATGGCACCACAGCAGGAGGCGCCCCACATGGAGCACGAGCACGATATGGACAGCACCCTCGGCGACGGTGAGACACACG
>DASYKL010000849.1:0-4610 GCA_035995405.1 Chloroflexota bacterium | reverse complement strand
TGGTGCTCCACTGCTGCATGCACACAGCAAGGCCATCGCCGTCGTCACCGCGGACCACGCAACACCGCGCGGATGACTGAACAGTCCAAAGCGTCGTCGTCTCAGCGTCATCATGGCGCCCTCCCCTAAATGCTGACGGGTCAGCGTAGATCAACCCCGAGCAGCGAACAAGCCATCTTCGACTATCTGTAGCTCCGCGGTTCTGCGTCGGGCGAGGTCGGCCTCAGGCAGTTCCACCTACCAGCGGGGCCATAATTTTCTGAATGGCGGCGCGTGTCTCGGTCACAAACACGTAGTCGTACGAGTCGATGTAGTTCCCATTCGGCTTGGGGATCAGGTTGGCCGGCACCCAGCCAGTCGAATCGACGTCTGCTCGGACCGAAGCCGATCCGTCGGAACGGCCGTAGATGCTGGAACCTTCTTTGGTGGCGATCCAGTTGACGAATACCTTCGCCGCGTTGGGGTGTGGGGCTTGTGTCCACAACCCCACCAGTCCGAAACCACCGGACAACGCTTCCTGCACGTCCGGGAAGCTCGTCTGCTGCAGTGGTATGTCCGCCTTCAGCAGCTCGGCATCGTGGACGAGCATGCCCATACAGAGTGGGTAGTTCCCATGAGCGACCCAGTCGGCCAGCTGCTGGTAGTCGCGCGTGACGGCTACCGCCTGATTTGTGAAGAGGTCCTTCACAAACTGAGGACCCTTGGCGACGTACATCCCTGAGACGGCCAGGACGCCGCCACCGTTGACTGACGGGTTGTACGCGCCAATCTTGCCCTTCAAGGCTGGATCGAGCAGTGCGTCGGCGGTTTTCAGCTGTTCGGGAGCGAGCAGGGCAGTATTGAAGTAGCCGATCGGGCTGATCGTGTTGAACAGCGCCAGGATCGTGTCCTGACGCTGTGGATCGCGGAACCACGGATGGCCGAGCGTCCATGCTTTCGGGTCGACCACCTCGGGCAGCATCAAGATCGGCTTGATCGGCTCCAGCCACTGGTTGTCCAGGAAGGTGCGGTAGAAGGTGTCGGCGCCGCCCAGGCTGACATCGATGGTGTACTGCCCGGCCGCCCGCTCGCTCTGGATCCGCGACGCCAACTGGCTCGAGTTTCCGCCGAGGTATTCGACCTCGATGCCGAAGCGTTGCTTGAAGGCAGTAGGTATGTTCTGGCGCGCCTCGTCGGTTGGTGGGCCGCTGACGACCACCTTGCCCTCTTTGGCGGCCGCATCGACGAGCTGCGTCCAGGCGCCGGACGGCGCGGCCTGAGCCGGCGCTGTCTGCGCCGCGGCGCTCGTCGGTGCGGCGGCAGTGGTCGGCGCGGCGGCAGTGGTCGGGACAGCCGCGGGGGTCGCCGCCGGTTTGGCCGGGGCTGCCGTTGCTGCCGCGGGCGCCGGCGCGCTGGGAGCACACGCAGCCAGTGCCAAACCGAGCAAGCCCATGCCGCCCGTCGCGGCCAGCCGCAGCATTCGGCGCCGGCTCACGCGCTCTGTCGTCTCGTTGTCCGCCGCCGATCTGTTGGCCTGCCCCATCTCCATCTCCCCCGACACCATCGTCGCGCCGATTGTACTTCCCCCTCAGCCCGTGGCTCTAAGAACAATCGTTCCGCGAGCGGGCGGCGGCTGCCACCAGACGGTCGAGCAAGGAGGCGTTGTCCGGCAGCTCGAAATGATTGACACCAGGATTGTCGGTCAGGCTGAAGTGAAAACACCTCATCGCTTGCCAGACGCTCACCGCATTGTTGGTGATGTCTTCTTGATTGATGTCGCCTGGCGCCATGATCAGCTGGCTGTTCGGATCAACCACCTGGCCGACCGTGAAATCGGGGATGATTGCGCCGATCTGCGTCTGAATTCCGGAGCCTTTCTCGGCAAACACGTCGACATCGGGGAAATGGGCGGTGTCGGTGAACTCGACGAAGCCGATGTAGTGGTCGGCAATCGGCCGCAGACCTTGCAGTCGGGCATCCGTCAGAAGCTGGCGATAATCGGCTGGCGTGTACTGTCGCCCGGTGGTCGAATTCTGCAGGACGACTTCCCGGCGGCCAAAAACCTCCGGATCGGCCGCGCTCATCCACGTTGACGGGTTGGTCAGATACAGATGGGCGCTCGTCCGCGCTTGAGCTGCATCCGTCGGGAGCGAGAAATCGATGATGTTCAGGCCGGTGAACAGGATGGAGTACAGCGACCCCTGGCCCGGAAAGTTGCCGGCGATCGGCGTGAAACCGTGGATGTACTTCTCGCGCCATTCACGCGACGTGTGCGTCAGCACATATTGAATGTAGAGTGGTCCGTTCGAATGCCCGACGACGTGCACCGCTCGGCCGCCGTTGGCAGCAGACGTGTCTTCGATCAGCTTCTTCGTACGCGCGAGAAAATCGCCCATGTCGGGCGTCAGCCGCGCATCGTAACCGGCTACCCTGATCGAGCGATTGCGGACGTAACCGGCCGCTTCGAGTCTCGCGTACAGCTTTTCGTAAAATGGCGCACTCTGCGTGCGGCCGTAGTCGGGAATACTCACTCGAACACCGCGCTGGTTCGAGAACCGTTCTGCCATCGGCCGGTCGGAGTCGGCTGCGTAGCGCAGCGTCAGCAGCTGATCCTGGCAGGTCTGGCTGAACGCGCTGTGGTGCGGGTTCTGGAACCAGTACTCAAAGGTCCCCGAGTGAGGGCACTCAGACGCGGCAGTCTGCCCACGAACGTCTACCGTCAGGCGGGTCAGGTGGTAGGCCGGAAACAGCACGACCGGCGTGACGCTCGGCCTGGCGGCCAGGGCCGCGGACGGGAGCAGAACCAGCGCCAGGAAAAGGATGACGAGGAGCCGCGCGGCGACTGCTCGCCCAGACGCATTCGGCATGGCGCGGGCCATAGTACCGGAGTCCAATTTTTCCCGATTGCCAAAACTCGTCGCGAAACGTGTCGATTTTGGCTACCCTCGTTCGACGCCTGAGTACAGGACGACCTGATTCAAAAGAGGAGACAGAGCACATGCGGTTTCTATCGATGTACAAGGGTGTCGAGCGCGATACGCCCCCGACTGAAGACGAGATGGCAGCGATGGGTCAGTTCATTGAGGCCGCGGCCAAGGCGGGCTGGCTGCTGTCAACGGAGGGCTGCCTGCCCACCGCGCTGGGCGCCCGCGTTCGCCAGGAGGACGGCAGCGTGACCGTAACCGACGGACCGTTCGCCGAAGCCAAAGAGGTCGTCGGCGGGTTCGCCATCATAGAGGCGGGCTCGAAAGAGGAGGCGATCGAGCTAGGCCGACAGTTCCTCAAGGTCGCCGGCGACGGGGAGTGCGAGCTCCGCCAGTTGTACGAAGTCCCCGCTCTCGAACCGCAACGCGTCTGACGACGGTCTCGGGTTAGACGCCCCGCTCCAAGGCCTTCAGAGCGGCGTCAGGGAGTCGTCCGACGATTTCTTCTGCACGCCGCCCCGTTCGGCCTGCCTTGGATCGACTGACGTACGATCGGCTCCATGAGTCTCGGTCTTATGCTGCCGACTACCGTGGCCGACGGAAGTGCCATAGACGTGCTCGAGGCCGCCCGCCTCGCCGATCAGGGCGGCTTGCACTCGGTGTGGACGATCGATCGCCTGGTGTTCCCCATGCTGGAGGCGGTGACGACACTTGCCGCGGTGGCGTCAATCACATCGCACGTCAAACTCGGGACCAACGTGCTGATCGAACCGTGTCGCGAGCCGGCACTGCTCGCGTCGCAGCTGGCGAGCGTCGACGCGTTTTCGGGCGGCCGGGTCATTCTGGGCGTCGGCGTGGGCAACCGCGCAGAAGATTTCACCGCCACCGGCCGCGATTTCCACACCCGCGGCCAGCGCATGGAAAGCGATATCGACCTCCTGCGTCGGGTCTGGGCCGGCGAGTCAGTGGTCGAACGGTTTGGCTCGACGGGCCTGCCACCGGCGAACGGCACGATCCCAATCATCTTCGGCGGTACGAGCGAGCGCGCCATGGAACGCGCCGCGCGCATCGGAGACGGCTATGCTTGCGTGCCGCGCGGCCTGGCGCGTCATGTAGCGGAGTTCGCGAAGTTCCGCGCGCTGTGGACGAAGCACAACCGCTCGGGCAAGCCCTTTCTCGTGGCCAATGGCTACTACTGCGTCGACGACAGCGTTGAACGGGCCCGCGACAGAATCGCCGATTACACCCAGCACTACTACGGTTCCCGCCAGCGCGCGAGCGGTGGAGTAGCCGGCGAAGCGGAGTGGGATCTGGCAGGCCCGCCCGAGGTCATTGCGGAGGCCGCATCCAGATACCTGGCGCTCGGCCCCGACGTGCTGGTGCTCCTGCCAGCCAGCGCGGATCGGTTTCAGATCGAGACACTGGTGGGCCCGATTGCTGAGCAGGTGCGCCAGATCCAGGTGCGGTCCTGATTTGCGCCGCGGGTAAGATGATGGCGCATGCCAGAGTTCAGAGTGGTCGGAACCGATGTCCCGCGCATCGAGGGTCGCGACAAGGTAACCGGTCGGACACGGTATACGGTTGACGTTGACCTGCCAGGCATGCTGTGGGCTCGCATCGTTCGCAGCCAGGTACCGCATGCCCGGCTGGTCGGGATCGATACATCGGCTGCCCGAGCGGTGCCCGGTGTACACGCCGTTGTGACGG
>DASYKL010000848.1:0-5914 GCA_035995405.1 Chloroflexota bacterium | reverse complement strand
TCCGTGTTGCAATTGCTGCTCATTGCGCCGTTTGCGTTGCCGCCGCTGGTCCTGACTATCGCCTGGTCGCTGCTAGCCAGCCCTAACGCGGGCATCTTGAATGCTTTGTGGTCCTCCGCCTTCGGCGTCACCAAAGGACCTTTCAATGTCTACTCGTACGGCGGCCTGGTCTGGGTCGGCGTGCTGAACTTCGTTTCCGTAAAAATCTTGCTGCTGCTCCCAGCTTTCAATGCGATGGATGCGACGCTCGAAGAATCGTCCACGATGTCGGGCGCGAGCAAGCTTTCGACGTTCAGCCATGTCACGCTGCCGCTGATGTTGCCGGCCATCGCCGGGGTTTTCATCCTCAGCCTGATCCGCTTCATGGAATCCTTCGAAACGGAGCTGTTTCTCGGCGCGCCCGCCCATATCTACGTCTTCACCACCCAGATCTATCTGTTGCTGAACACCTTCCCCGTCAAATATCCGCAAGCCATGGCACTGGCGGTTTCGCTCCTGGTTCTGACGTTCGCCATGGCTATCATCCAGGGCCGCTTGCTCGGTGGGAAGCGCTACACGACCGTCTCAGGCAAGAGCTTTCGGACGCACCCTACCCACCTCGGCATGTGGCGCTGGCCCATCTTTGGGGTTTGCATCGCGTTTTTCGTCGTCGCCTTCCTGTTGCCGCTGCTCGTGCTGATCTTGCAGTCGCTCGCGCCACGCGCCGGCATCCAGTCCGGGGTACTGACACTCGCCAATTATGCGACCATACTCCAGCAGCCAAAAATGGGGGCCATGCTTCAGAACACGCTGCTCCTGGCTGTGGGCGTCGGAACGCTGGGCATGCTTCTCGCGGCAGTCATCGCCTATGTCATCGTGCGTACGGAGTTCCGCGGCAAGTACGTCCTGGATATGTTGACCTGGGTGCCATGGACCGTGCCCGGCATTGTGCTCAGCGTGGCTATGTTGTGGGCCTATCTGACACTGCCAGGCGAGTTGTATGGCACGATCTGGTTGCTGATCATCGCCGTCGTGACCACTACGTTGCCGCTGGGGGTCCGCCTGATGGTCGGCACGCAGGTCCAGATTGCGAAAGAGTTGGAAGAAAGCTCCCGCGTACATGGCGCCACGTGGCTGGAGACGTTTGTCTACGTCGTGCTGGCGCTCGTCAAACGAGGCTTCGCCGTTGGCTGGATCGTGCTATGTGTCGAGGCGGTGCGCAATCTCGGCGTCGTGCTGCTGTTGTATGGAGCGGCGTCCATGCCGATCTCGATCATGATTTTCGTGCTGTTCCAGGAGGGCCAGACAGGCGTGGTCAGTGCCATCGCCGTGGTCATGCTCACCGTCATCACCGTCTTGTTGGGCTTGCAACTGCGTCTCGGCAACGAATCTGCCCAGGCGGTGCGATAGGACCGTGCGCGTCAAGTTCTGGGGGACGCGGGGGTCGATCGCCTCGCCTGGCCCTGAGACAGTCCGCTATGGTGGCAACACCCCGTGCGTCGAAGTCCGGACGGATGACGGAACACTCATCGTGTTCGACTGTGGCACCGGCGCACGCAAGTTGGGGCGACGCCTCGCGCAGGGCGACTCCGTCCGGGCACACATCCTGATTGGTCATACGCACAGCGATCACATTCAGGGGCTTCCGTTTTTCATCCCCGCGTTCGGCGCCGGCAGCCATATCACCATCTATGGTCCGGCCGGGATCGACCGGTCTTTTCCAAAGGCGATCAGCGGACAGATGGACTATGCCTATTTTCCAGTGCCGATTGGACAACTGCCTGTGCAGTTGGATTTCGAAGAGCTTGGCGAGCAGGAGTTCAGCCTCGGCAACGTGAAGGTGCGCACCCATTACCTGAATCACACCGCACCGTGCCTCGCCTATCGCATCGAAGTTGGTCAATTAGCAGTCGTGTATGCGACCGATCACGAGCCCAACGCTGAGCCGCTGTGGCGTTCCGATCGTGCGACGCGCACCTACACACCGGAGGCGATGCTGCACGCGGCCGATGCGAGCCACGCCGAATTCCTGCGCGATGCCGATCTGGTGATCCATGACGCCCAGTACCTGGCCAGCGAGTATGCCGACAGGCAAGGCTGGGGACACAGCACGATGGAATACGCGGTCGATGTCGCTCTGGTGGCGCGCGCCAAACGGCTGGTCCTGTTCCATCACGATCCCGACCGCAGTGACGTGGCGATGGACCGCCTGCTGGCTGACGCCACCGAGCGCGCCGATCGCGCTGGCATTGCGATGGACGTGCTTGCGGCCGCCGAGGGGATGGAGCTCGACCTGGTGGAATTTGCCCAGTCCTTGATGGCGGCCCGCGGCCCGCACGCACCGTTCTTGCCGACGCGCCCTCGCATTCTGATCGCCGAAGACGACGATGCCGTGGCGTACACCTTGAACGACGTGCTCGAAGAAGACGGCTACGAGGTCCGACGCGCATCCAATGGGCGGGAAGCCCTCGAAATGGTGGCTGAGTACCAATTCGACCTGGTGCTGCTCGACCTGGAGATGCCAGAGATGGACGGATTCGCGGTCTGTCGGATGTTGCGAAGCGATGAGCGACTGCGTTCCCTACCCGTGGTCGTGCTGAGTGTGCGCAACGAACCAAACGACATTGTCGCCGGCTTCGCGGAAGGCGTAACGGACTATATGACCAAGCCTTTCAAAGAAGCGCAGCTGCGAGCTCGCGTGCGCTCCTGGTTGACCCGCACGGGCAGTCAAGCCACGTGACATCCAGCGCGGCCGCTCAGCCGTTGGCGAGCGCTTCATCGATGGCTTCGTTGAGCGGCAACGCTCGGCCGATTGCGCGCGGCTCGGCGCACGCCCTTTCTCCACGCGCGACGTAGAGCGGCTGCAGCCAGCCGTTGAGACGGCGGAGCTCGTCAGGCAATGGCTCGGCCGCGATCGACTTGCGAATTGCGCCCGCGGCCCCGACCAACCGCAGAGCCCGTACCGCATCGACGGACGCTTCGAGCTCTGCCATGCCTTCCAGACCGCGCGCAATTTCAAGAAGCTCGTGTGAGTCGCGGGCCAGGCGGAGGCTATGCGCGTACTGCTCGCGGGCGGTGGCGGCGTCGCCCTGAGCGAAGGCCACACGAGCCAGCGCCGCCCGCGAGCGCACCTGGCCCTGCTGGTCGCCCAGTGCCTGTTGAATTCCCAGGCTCTCGCGATGCAAGCTCGCGGCGGTGACGAGATTGCCTTCAACCATCGCGATCTGGCCCAATATGTGGAGCGACCGCGCGATGGCCCACTGCTGGCGGCGGTCGCGACTGGTCTTCAGGCTTTCCTGACCCAGCGCGCGTGCATCGAACAGGTCGCCGGCGTGAAAAGCGACTTCAGCCAGCTGCAGGAGGTTGAGGATCTCGGCCGCCGGATGCCGTGCCGATCGATTGAGCTGCCTCGCCTGCTCATAGAGCGTTCGCGCCCGGCTGAGATCGCCCTGCACGCTGGCGATGTTCCCGAGCAAATGCAATGAGGCCGCCAGGGCTGGCTGATTGCCGAGCTCTTCCGCGATGGCCCGGCTCTCCTCGAGCAGTACCGCGGCTGCGCCGTAGTCGCCCTGGCAATTGGCCAAATGGCTCGCGGTCTGCAGCGCCCGGACGCGTGCCGATGTCGACGGCGTGCTGCTTGGCAGCGCGAGAACCTCGTGCAGCCAGGCGCGTCCCTCGGTATAAAAACCGCGCACCGACCAGAAACCCCAGAGCGCGCCGGCGAGGCGCAAGGCGCCTTCGCTATCACCGTTGTCGATGCTCCAGCGCAGCCCGCCGCGCACGTTGGCGTACTCTCGACCAAGTTCCGCGAGCACCTGCGTGTCGTACTCCTCGGGCGTCGCTCGCTCAGCCATGGTCATGAACAGATCGAAGTGCCGTCGCCGCACCTCGGCCGCCTCGCCCGACGCAGCGAGCCGTTCGAGCGCGTACTGACGCATCGTTTCGAGCATCCTGTAGCGTTCCTGGCCGTCATGCTCCTCAGCGACCACGAGCGACTTGTCGACCAGCTGCATCATCAGGTCGAGCACTTCCACCGCCTCGAGTCCGTCAGATGCGCAGACTGCTTCGGCCGCCTCGAGCGTCCAACCACCCGAAAAAACCGACAGCCGACGGAATACCACCCGTTCGAGCTCCTGCAGCAGGTCGTAGCTCCAATCGACCAGCGCGCGCATCGTCTGTTGCCTGGGCAGCGCGGCGCGGTTGCCCCCCGTCAACAAGCGAAAACGATCGTCCAGCCGCCGCGCGATCTGTTCGACGGAGAGCATTCTGATACGTGCGGCTGCCAGCTCTATGGCCAGGGGAATACCGTCCAGGCGCTCACAAATCTCCTGGACCGCCGCGGCATTCTGCGGCGTAATTGCGAAGTCGGATTTGGCTGCTGTCGCACGCTCCATGAACAGTCCAACCGCTTCAAACTGATCGAGCTTGTCGACTTCCAGAGGCGGCGGCGGAGGTGGCGGCATGGACAGTGATGGCACGCGCCAGGTGGTCTCGCCGGCTATCGCGAGCACCTCGCGGCTGGTGACCAGCAGGTGGAGTCGCGGAGCAGATCGCACCAGCGTATTCGCCAGTTGCGCACACGCGACGACGACGTGCTCGCATGAGTCGAGCAAAATCAGCATGTGCTTCGACCGCACGTGATCTACGAGCGTCGAAAGGGGCGTGCGGCCTGGCTCTTCTCGGACAGACAGGACCGTTGCGAGCGCCTGCGGCACCAGCGCCGGGTCCGCGATAGGAGCCATTTCGACCAGCCAGACACCGTCGGGGAATGCATCCACGAGATCGGCTGCCACCTGGAGTGACAGCCGCGTTTTGCCCGCCCCGCCCATGCCAGTGAGCGTCACCAGCCGCTCACGCGCGACCAGCTCGCGGACCTGCGCGACCTGTAGCTCGCGGCCAATGAAACGCGTGGCCTGAACAGGCAGGTTGTTGGCGAGTGCGTCGAGAGATTTGAGGGGCGGAAACTCGGCGCGGAGATCTGGGTGCACCAGCTGGTACACCTCGGTCGGCTCGGCGAGATCCTTGAGCCGATGGGTACCCAGTGCTCGCACATTTGCTCCAACGGGGAACGAGTCGCCGACCAGGTCACGCGTAGCTCGCGAAACCAGGATCTGCTCCCCATGGCCAATGGCCATCAGACGTGCACACCGAAACAAGGCCGGGCCAAAGTAGTGCTCACCCCGTAGTTGAACGTCTCCCGTGTGCAGGCCCATGCGCACCCGCAGCTCGCCTAACTCGCCCCAGCCCTCGGCGCGAACTGCTCGTTGAGCGTCGATCGCGGCCTTGACTGCGTTGCGTGCCTGGGCGAACGAGGCGTAGACGCCATCCCCCACGGTCTCGAAGATGACGCCATCGTTCGCCTCCACCGCCTCCTTCAGCAGATCGTGATGGCGGCTCATGGCGCCGCCCATCGCCTGCGGGTGGTGTTCGAGCAGGCGCGTGCTGCCCTCGATATCCGTGAACAGAAAGGTCACGGTCCCGGCGGGCAATCTCGTGGTTTCGGACAGCATGCTCATTTGTGCTTCATAACGTAGACGCGATCCCAATGTGCGCCTGGCGGCGCACTTGATAGCTCGCGGCAGCGCTCAACATACAACACACTCGGCGCGTCTAGCTCCTCGCCAGCGGCGATCGCCGCTTCGCCGAAGACCTCAGCGGCCGTCTCGAAATCCTGCCCATGATAAAGCAGCATGGCGCGATCGTAGAGCTCGAGCAGGCGCTGACAGCGAGCGCCGAGCACTCCATCGTCTGCTCGTCCCATCAACTCAAAAACAGGCACTGCCTGGCGCTTGCCCTTCACGGCCACAAGATCGAGGTGGCGCACCAGGAACAGGTTGCGACCTCCCGCCGCGTCGAGCGTCGCCTGCGAGATGCAGATACGCGTGCCGTACTCGTTGTTCAACGGTTCCAGGCGGGCGGCCAGATTGACGGCGTC
>DASYKL010000847.1:0-13059 GCA_035995405.1 Chloroflexota bacterium | reverse complement strand
AACAGATATGCGGCGAACGGCACGCGACGCCGCGCTGGGCCGCCGAGCAGATCGTAGACGGGCCGGCCGGTCGCCTTGCCGATCAGGTCGAGACAAGCGACTTCGATCGTGGAGAAGACGTTCGGGCGGCCGATCAGCACCCGTAGCGCTTCGAGGTGGTACGGATCGGCTCCGATGACGTGTTTGGCAGCTGCCTGCAGCTGTTGGACGTACAGCGCGCCGCCGGGCCCTTCGCCGACACCTTCGAGCCCATCTTCCGTTCGCAGACGGACGACGACACGCAAGAACCACGGTTCGTGGACACCGTGGTGGTTGAGCAGAGGCGGATCTGGACAGGCCACCGGGGTGACGACCATCTCGCTGATACGCATAGGGTGAAGGCTACACTTGGTGGTGCTATGAGCGATCTTGGAGTTGCGATTTTCGGCGCTGGGCGTGCCGGTCACGGGCATGCGCGGGCGATCGGTCAGACTGCCGGGGCACGCCTGGTGGCGGTGTTCGACGCCGATCCGGAGCGTGCCGACAGCTTTGCCGAGGCGCACGGCTGCGAGGCGTTTACCAGCTCTGACGACGTACTCAAACGCGATGACATCCAGCTCGTCATGGTTGCCCTGCCGAATTTTCTGCACGAGCAGGCCACTGTAGACGCGGCCAGCGCCGGCAAGCACATCTTCCTCGAGAAGCCGATGGCCGATACGTTGGCAGAGTGCGACCGAATGCTAGCCGTGGTCGAACGGGCTGGTGTTCATCTCCTGGTGGCGCACAGCCAGCGGTATTTCGGCTCGACAATTCGGGCGAAAGAGCTCCTGCACAGCGGTGAGCTTGGCAAACCGGTCTTCGCCACCGACACCTGGTACAAGAATTTCGGCCTGGACATTCGTCTGCCATGGTTCCTGGACCGCGCCACAGGGGGTGGCATGTGGCTGATGAACGGGGCGCACATGATCGACCGCACCTGTTGGGTGCTGGACTCCGAAGTGGAGTCCGTTCGGGCGTGGATCGGCTCGCCGTTTCACGGCTTGCCGGCTGACGACGCGAACGTGGCTTTGCTAAAGCTACGCAGCGGCCATCATGTGAGCATCGTCCACGCCGGCTATAAGTCCCGAGGCGTCGACAAGTGCGAGGTCGAAATCACCTGTACTGACGGCATGCTGACGTTCGACTCGTATTCGAATCGGCTGGCGGTCGACCAGGACGGCGCCTACCGGCCGATTGAGGTGCCGCGCACCGAGCCATTTGCCGAAGAGCTGAAGAATCTGATCGGGACGATTCGTGGGACCGAGGACCTGCGGGTGACGCCCGCCTGGGGGCGCCACATCGTCGAGGTGCTGCTGGCCGCCGAGGAGTCATCACGGAGCGGTCGCGAGGTGCAGATCAGTCAAAGAAGTCGGAGTCCTCTGCCCGCAGGCGCGCCCGCGCAGCCGTAATGTTGAAGTCGAGGCCCATGCCAGGTCGCGTCCAGGCGTCGACGTCGATGAAGCCCTGGTCGACGATTGGCTCGGGCAGACCTTCGACGATGTCGTACCACCACGTCGGCTGCCCGATGGGGTACTCGAAGGCGATGAAGTTCTGCGGCAGCGTGGCGCAGACCTGAACAAGGGCGGCCAGACCAAACAGTCCATCGCCGGTGCCGTGGGGCGCCATCAAGATGCCGTGGAGATCGGCGTACTCGGCGATCCACTTCAATTCGGCGATCCCGCCGACGTCAGCTGGATCAGGGCCGACGATGTTCACCGCGTGGCCTTCGATCAAGCTCTTGAAATTTTGACGCAGATAGATCTGCTCGCCGGTATGAATTGGTGTCGACGTGCTGCGGGTGACATCTTTGTAGATGTCGGCGTCGACGTACGGCGTGTAGTCGCCGGTGATCATGTCTTCCAGCCAGGCGATGTTGAGCGGTTCAACGGCCTGCGCGAATCTGATCGCATCTGGCACGGTCCAGCCCGGGCCACAATCAAGTGCCAGGCCGATTTCGTCGCCTAAGACCTGCTTCATGGCTTCGACGCAGGCGATGACGTGTTTGAGTCCCTTTTCGGTCAGCAGACCGCGCTCGCGGTTGCCGTGCCGATCCTGCGGACTCGGCGTGCCGTAAAAGAAGTCCGGAATCGCACGAGCCATCGGACTGTGAAAGCTGATGCCTTGTTTGATGAGCGTGAAACCTTCGGGGGCGGCCTTCATGCGGGCCATGTTCTGGGCGTAGTCGTCTGGTGATTGGCCAGCCATCGGAAAGCGCACGGCGCCGTTGTATACACGAACCTTGTCGCGGACTTTGCCACCCAGCAAGCGGTGGACAGGCAAATTAGCCGCTTTGCCGGCCAGGTCCCAGAGCGCCATTTCGATAGCGCTGACAGCGCTGCCCCAGGGTTTGAAGGAGCCACGATGACGGATGTTGAGCATCACCCGTTCGACGTGCCGCGGATCGGTCCCGAGGATGTACGGCTTGTACATCATCACGTGCGGTTTGAGGTACGGCTTGTACGACTCCACCGCGCCATACCCGCTGAGCCCTTCGTCGGTGACGATGCGTACGACCGGGTTGTCGCCGATGACGGCGCATTTGAGATCGGTAATGAGCATCAGAACCAGTGTGCCTTGTCCACGATATTTCGGAGCGGCTCGCCACGTACGAACCGGCCGGCGTTGTCCAGGATGATCTCCAGGCGGCGATCGTCCAGATAAGGTCCGAAGCCGGCGGTGTGCGGTGTCAGCAGTATGTTGGGCGCGTCCCAGAGCGGATGCTCTGGCGGCAGCGGCTCCTCTTCGAAGACATCCAGCGCCGCGCCCGCGATCTGGCCCGAGCGCAAGGCGGCATCGAGATCACGCAGACGCGTGGTTTGGCCACGCCCGATGTTGATGAAGAATGCCGAACGCTTCATGCGGGCGAACCGGTTCGCGTTCATCAGGCCCTCGGTCTCGGGAGTGTGGGGAATGGTCAGGATGACGAAGTCGGCCCGCGGCAATAGCTCGTCCAGTGCTTGGGGTCCGTGGAGCTCGGCGATATCTGACGGGCGGTCCTCGAGGCGGGCGTCGATGCCGATCACGCGCATGCCGAACGCTACGCACAGCGGCGCGGTCGCGGCGCCGATGCCGCCTACGCCGACGATGAGAGCGGTCGTTTCGGGCAGGTGGACGACGCCCGTGTCGAGCGGGGCCGGCGCCCAGTGGTGTTCTCTCTGACGCGGAATGTAGTGGTGCAGGCCGCGGGCAAACGCCAGTACGAAGGCCATGATGTGCGCCGCGATGTGCTCGTTGAAGATGCCGCGGAAGTTGGTCACCTGCACGGGATGGGCGATCAGCTGTGGTGAGAAGTAGCCGGCCGGTGGGGCGATGGCTGGCGCCTGCAACCATTTCAGGTTGGTGGCTCGCGCGATCAGGTCGGGCGGAAGGGTGCCGAAGGCGGCGTCGGCGGTGGGTAGCTCCCGACGCGCGTCGTCCATGCTGTCGGGTGCGAGGACCTGCAAGTCCGGGATGCGGGCGGCGACTTCGGCGGCCCAGGCGCGCGTCTGGGCGCTTTGTGGTGGGAGGAAGATGAGCTTAGGCACCAGGTACTCCAGCGCGGGGGTCGACGTAGGGCCAGTCGGCGCTGCCAACGGGATAGGCTGACACGTCGTCTTGCGGAGCGTAGCCCAGCTCGTCACGAGCGTTCTGTAGATCCCAGTGCGCCTGTGGATTGTTGGAAGTGGCGTTGTAGATGCCGAATCGAAGCGACGTGTCAAGGCAGCGGAGGATTATTTGTGCCAGGTCGCGGGCGCTGATCCACAACGGATTGAGATTCGGACTGTCTGGATCGCGCGACGCGAACCAGCCGATGCGCACGCACAGTATCGACATGTCGAATGCGTCGGCGTAATAGCGCGCTAGCGCCTCGCCGAACGCTTTACTGACGCCATACAGGCTGTCTGGCCGAATCGGCGAGCAGGTATCGATCGGCCAGGCTTGCTCCAGGTTGGCGAAGCCCATGACGTGGTTCGTCGACGCGAACACGACCTTGCGGATGGCCTGCCGGCGGGCGGCTTCGAACACAGCCTGCGTGGCCTCGATATTGGCCGTTCGGACGTCGGCCCAGGTGGCGTTGGGGCGGGGGTTGGCGGCCAGATGCACTACGGCGCTGGCACCTTCGAGCGCGGCTTCCACGGCGCTCAGGTGACTGACGTCTGTGATGAGATACTCGTCAGCGTCAAAGGGTCCTGGTGGCTCGCGCAGGTCGAGCAGGCGGAGCCGATAGTGCTCGCGCAACAGTGGCCGCAGCGCGGTGCTGATGTGTCCGGCGCCGCCGGTGAGCGCCAGCACCTGCTCAGGCAGGCGGCGTACCTGTGGCATCGTTTTGCGCCCGGCGCCAGGCTTCGTACTCGGGTCGGGCGTCGTCGCGGAGCGGATAGTACTTCCGCAGGTCGCCACCGGTCGCCAGTTTCAACCGACTGAACTCCTCCCATTCGGTATGCTCGGAGCCTTTTCTGGCCACATCCGGGGCGAGTTTGATGGGTACCACGACCGCGCCATCGTCGTCGGCGATGATGATGTCGCCGGGCATGACGGTGACTCCGCCGCAGGCAATCGGGACGTTGACGGCGAATGGGTAAATACCGGTCTGGGTGTGGAAATTGGGCGTCACCCCGCGCAGCCAGAGGCCGAGTCCGAGGGCTTTGATTTCGGCGAAATCACGGATGCAGCCATCGATCACGGCGCCGAGTCCGCCCCGACCACGAAAGTAGGTCATCATCATTGCACCGAAGACGCCGCTGAGCATGTCGGCGCGCGCGTCGACCACCACGATGTCGCCCGGCTGGGTGTGATACAGCACATGGCGATGGAGCTGTTGCTCCGGCTCGACATACTCCGCATCCGGGTAAAGGTCCTCGCGTTTTGGCAGGAACTGCAACGTCAGCGCCGGTCCGACGATCGACGTACCAGGTGTCATGCACACCGGGCCTTGCAAGAACGCCGTACGAATGCCGAGCCGCTTCAGCTCGCCGCTGGCCGTTGCGCTGCCGACGGGTTGCAGCGATTCGATGAGCGACCGAGCGGGTCGCTCGATGTCGTTCGTCCTAATATCGGTCACTGCAGATTTAGCCTAGCAGGCGCAACTGTCGACCATCATCGCTGCACGTCTCTGAGCGGCGCTGCAGCTGTCGCTGAGGCGACGTCTGCCCAACTGGGGAAACCCTCCATGTCGCCGTCGACCGTCATGGCCGCTGCGCCGCAGCGGTTGGCCAGGAGCAGGGTGTCATGCAGGGACATGCCACGCAAGCGGCCGGCGTGGAAGCCGGCGGCAAAGGCGTCACCTGCGCCGACGGGATCGACCACGCGCGCCACCGGTGTGGCTTGGGCGTGGGTCACGCCGGTCGTGGTTACGGCGAGACAGCCCTGCGCACCGGTCTTCACCACGACGGCAGTTGGACCGAGGGCGAGCAGGGCCCGGGCGGCTGCCTCGGGATCCGCTGTACCGGTCAGCATCTCCGCCTCATCGGCTCCTGGCAGGACGATGTCGGCCCTGGCCACGAGCTCCCTGAGGGTAGCGCGGGCCTCGTCCAGGGACCACAACTTGAGGCGCAGGTTGGGGTCCAGAACGATGGTCACGCCTGCCGCCCGGGCGATTTCGGCGGCGGCAAACGTCGCGGCACGGCACGAGGCGGAGAGGGCGGGCGTGATGCCGGTGAGATGCAATACCCGCGCGCCTCGAATGTACGCCTCATCCAGGTCCGCTGGAGAAAGACGGCTGGCGGCCGATCCCCCACGGTAGTAGGCCACGTTGATCGGACCGACTTCACGTCGCTCACGGAACATGACCCCGGTCGGCGCTTCCGCGTCCACCCTGGTTTGCGTCAGGTCGACGCCTTCGCCGCGCAAACGGAACAGGATCGCCTGACCCAGGTCGTCCTGGCCGACGCGACTGATCCAGCCAGCGGTATGTCCGAGGCGGCAGAGTCCAACCGCGACGTTCGCTTCGGCCCCGCCAATGTGTCTGCGAAACGTCACCGCCTCGCGCAACGGCCCGGCCTGCTCCGCCAGAAACAGCACCATGGTTTCCCCAAGCGTCACCAGGTCGGGCGAAGCGTCAGGTTGGGTCATTCGCCTCTACCGCTGTATGACTCTCCCGTCGGGTGTCTACGCTTCACCACGTTGACACCTCGCGCGGAGCGGGCGCAGCGAAGCGGGACAATCCGGCACTTGTGCTTTAGAGGTCAAGGGTGCTGGGGGCGAAGACTTCCTCAAGGTCTACTTTGCGGGCCGTCAAGCCTTGCTCGGCGGAGTAGCTGGCCAGGGTTTCCAGCGTCTTGCGGTTCGAGCGGACGCCGTAGGGATAGAGGTCGGTGCGCAGCGCGGCGCGTGAACCGTCCGGCAAGAGGCCCAGCTCGAGGTGCGTTTCCGCTAGCCGCTGCGTTTCGCGGGCGACCTGCTCTTTGGCCTGGCGGAAGGCGTTGAAGATATTCAGCGCCAGCCACGGATGCCGTTCGTACAGCGAGCGGCGGAGGACCATACCGTGATTGATCGGGAAAACAGAAGAGCTGCTGTAGTAGCGCTGGACTTCAGCGCTCGGGTCCGGGAAGAGCGGTCGCACCAGCGGGTTATTCGCGAACTCAACCGTGCTGCGATCGACCATCGTTGGTCGATTGATGTACAGCAGCGTCGCATCCAGGTCGCCGTCCATCATCATGCTACCGATGCTCTTGCTCGGGCTGATGTACTGGAAGCGGACTCCGGCCGGCGGCTGAAACCCGGTCGCGGCGCCATGACTCCTATCCACTGACCGCTCCATATACCAGTCCATATCGGCGGGTGCGACACCGAAGTCATGCTCGAGGATGCCGCGCGTCCACAATGCAGCAGTCTGTTGGTACTCCGGCACGCCGACGCGTTTACCGCGCAGGTCAGCTGGCGACTCGATCCCGGCGTCGGTACGCACCCAGGCCCACGTCTGGAAGAAATGTCGCTGCGGAAAGATCGGCAGCCCAATCCAATCGCGATTGCCATTACCTATGGTAATCAACAGCGACGACATCGACATCTCCGAAACGTCGAACTCCTGGTCGTGCAACTGTCGCCAGAAGATGTCCGGTGCGGAGGCCACCGTCGTGCGCAACGTCGTGCCATCCGGTTGAACTGTCCCGCTCAGCACGGGTGCCGATCGCGGGTTCGAGGTCATCGCGAGCGTCAGCGGCAGGCGAGCCATGAATCCTCCCTCTCCCTCAACGGGCGGATTCTAGCGGGTCAGATCAGATCCGAAACGCCTCGACGAACTCGGTCAGGCGCTGCGCATCGCCGCTGAGCCGCACGCCGCCACTCTCGATGGCCGCCGCTGGGCTGAGCTCGCGAGCCATGAGCGACTTGATGGCTGGCCCCGTTTCGATGATCAGGTCGGGCGCTGTCAACGGCCCTGCACCGACCTCGAGCTGACCGCGGTCGATGCAGGCGTGGAGGACGATATCGCCCACGCGGAGCTCAAACCTGGTCTGTATATTGGCCGCGGCGGCTGCTTGAAAGGTGGACCGCAAAGCTATGATCAGGGAATCGAGGGTAAGGATCTCATCGGGGCGGGGGTCGCCAAGTGTGCGCGCACCCCAGCGGCCGAGAGCCATGACGACTGGCTCGAGGTCGGCGCCGAACGGCGTGAGCTCGTAGACGATCGAGCCATCTGGTCGCGGCAGGACACGGCGATGGACGACGCCATCTTCCTCGAGCTCTTTGAGCCGGTCCGCGAGCACGTTGGTCGGGATGCGGGGCAGGCCGCGGCGGAGATCGGTGAACCGTCGCGGGCCAACCAGGAGGTCGCGGATGATGAGCAATGCCCAGCGTTCGCCGACCATTTCGACGGCGCGAGCCAGACCGCAGTACTGGCCGTAGGCTCGTCGTGTCACGCTGAACAATCCTATACCATGGTTGACGTACAGAACAGCACTTGCTAAAAACAAGCAAAAGAAGGAGCGATGTATGAGTGGCGTGCGACTACTCGTTGGGACGCGCAAAGGCGCCTTCGTGTTGACCGCTGACGGTAAACGCGACCAGTGGAATGTCAGTGGGCCGCACTTTGCGGGCTGGGAGGTCTATCACCTGAAAGGCTCCCCGGCGGACCCCGATCGCCTGTACGCGTCGCAGTCGACCGGCTGGTTTGGACAGTTGATTCAACGCTCAAACGATGCCGGTCAGACGTGGGAGCCGGTCGGCAACCAGTTCGCCTACGAAGGCGAAGCGGGAACTCACCTGTGGTATGACGGTACGCCGCGGCCCTGGGAGTTCAAACGCGTCTGGCATCTCGAACCGTCACTTCACGATCCTGACACCATCTACGCCGGTATCGAAGACGCGGCACTGTTTCGGTCGACGGACGCCGGCCAGAACTGGCAGGAGCTACCGGGCTTGCGGACGCATAGCACCGGTCCATCGTGGCAGCCAGGCGCAGGCGGGTTGTGCCTGCACACGATTTTGCTCGACCCGAGCCGGCCGCAACGGATGTTTGTCGCCATCTCTGCCGCTGGAGCGTTCCGTACCGATGATGGTGGAACGACGTGGCAGCCGATCAATCAAGGCCTGAAGTCGGAAGGGATTCCGGATCCGAATGCCGAAGTCGGTCACTGCGTCCATCGCATCGCCCAGCACCGCACTCGGCCGGATGTGCTGTTCATGCAGAAGCATTGGGATGTGATGCGCACGGACAATGCTGGCGAGTCGTGGCACGAGATCAGCGGCAATCTCCCGACCGATTTCGGCTTTGTCATCGACGTGCACGCGCATGAGCCCGAGACGGTGTTCGTCGTGCCGATCAAGAGTGATTCGGAGCACTTTCCGCCGGATGGCAAGTTGCGTGTGTATCGCAGCAAGACCGGCGGAAACGAGTGGGAAGCACTGACCAAAGGGTTGCCGCAGGAGAACTGCTATGTCAACGTCTTGCGCGATGCGATGACGGTCGATGCGCTCGACGAGTGCGGCGTGTACTTCGGGACGACGGGCGGCCAGGTGTATGGTTCCAAGGACGCCGGCGACACATGGGCGCCGATTGTGCGCGACCTGCCGGCGGTGTTATCGGTGGAGGTGCAGACGGTGCCATGATCCGCGTCGTGCTGCCCCATCATCTGCGGACTCTGGCGCGGGTTGGGGCTGAGGTAACGCTCGAGGTCGACGGACCGGTGACCCAGAGTGCGGTGCTTGATGCGATCGAAGCGCAGTATCCGATGTTGCGCGGAACGCTACGGGATCAGATCACGTTGCGACGTCGTCCGTTTGTCAGGTTTTTCGCCTGTCAGCAGGACTTGTCGCACGATGCTCCAGACACCCCGCTGCCGGCAGCGGTTGCCGCTGGCGCCGAGCCATTTCTGATCATCGGCGCCATGGCCGGCGGCTAAACAACGTTCAGCTGCTCTGACACGGTCGGCCTTCGCTGCTGTTCTGGCAGCTTCAGGCGGCTGTGCCGAGGAAGCCGATCGCGTAGTCGGCGTACTGGTAGTCGATCACACGGGCGGCTTCTAGAGCGGCTTGCTGGACGCCGTTGGCGACGAACCATTGCTGCTGGCCGTCGATGTCGTCTTGCAGCACGCGTCCATTGGGATCCAGGCCCGGCAGGCCCATGCGGTCGTACAGGCCGCGGTCCTTGATGCTCGTGCTCTTGAGCAGCGTCGCAATGACGGCGTCCTTATCGACACCCTGGGCGAATGCGTTGTTGTAATCGCGTACGCCACGAATATAGGCGTACATGAAGCGCTTGGCGGCTTCCGGCTTGGACTCGGTGAACGACGGTCCGTACACCACTGCCGCGGATTGCTGACCTCGCGACAGGTCTCTGCCGCCGGGTGGCAAGCTGGCTGTACCGTCCTCGAGGGCTTTGGTGAGAAACGGCTCGATGAGCGTACCGCCATCCAGGACGCCGCTCGTCATGGCCGCGATCTGCTCGACAGAACCCAATCCGACGACGTCGGCGTCTTTCCACGTCAGTCCGACGCTATGCATGAGCTTGTCGAAGCGGTAGACGCCCGAGTTGTCCAATCCGGTCGAAGCGAACTTGCGGCCTTTGAAGTCGGCCCAGGTCGTGAACTGCTCGGCGAATTTCTTGCGCAGCACGACGCTGGTATAGATGAAGCCAGGCAAGTTCGAACCGGCATCGGCGACGATCTTGATCGGCAGACCGCGCGCCATCGCGTTGAACAAACCCGCGCTGAGTGCGCCCTTGCCAGCGTCCAGTTTGCCGCTGGCCAGCACCGGGATCATGTCGCCGCCAGTGGTGAATGGCTGCACGTTGACGTCGAGTCCGACGTCGGCGAAATAGCCGCGCTCCTGGGCCAGGTAGAGCGGCGCCGCGGAGACCGCTTCGATGTTGCCGTAGGTCACCGACACGGGCGGGGACAGCTTGGTCGGGCCGTTCGTGCGCGGCGCAGCCGCCGCGGATGTGCTCGATGCCACGGGCGCGGCTGGCGCCTGAGTAGTGCACGCGGCCAGCAGCGACGTGCCGCCAACAAAGGCGGCCAGATGCAGAAAACGGCGGCGAGCCAGCACACCCCCAGGTTACGCCACCACGAGCGGCCTGCTTCAATGGCCGGCAGAGGAGAACCGAACCATGCTGTCGCCCGCCGATAATGCTGTGGTCACCCAAACTGGTCCGGGAACGGCGATGGGCGACTTGTTCCGCCGCTACTGGATGCCCGCTCTCCTGTCGGAGGAGCTTGCCGAAGCCGACGGCGCACCTGTGCAGGTGCGGCTACTGGGTGAGGACCTGGTGGCTTTTCGAGATACAGCCGGCCAGATCGGCCTCGTGAGCGAATTCTGTCCACATCGTAAAGCGAGTCTCTTCCTGGGGCGGAACGAAGACAACGGCCTGCGCTGCGTCTATCACGGTTGGAAGTTCGATGTCGACGGCAATTGCGTCGACATGCCGAACGAGCCGCCGGAGTCGCGGTTCAAAGAGAAAGTCGCCCACACGGCCTATCTGTGCGGCGAAGCGGGCGGGGTCATCTGGGCCTACATGGGTCCGCGTGATGGGCAAGACGTGCCACCGTTGCCGCGCTTCGAGTGGACGCTGGTGCCAGAAAACCAGCGCTGGGTGCACAAGATCTATCAGGCCACCAACTACCTCCAGGGTCTGGAAGGCGGCATCGATTCGAGCCATGTGTCGTTCCTCCACGCCTCGGCTCGTCAGACGCCCGAGGGGCCGCGCTTCGATAGCGTCAGCATCATGCCGACCGCTGATGGTGCGCCGCGCTTCTCGGTCAAAGAGATGGATTTTGGGTTGCTGATCGCGGCGCGCCGTGAAATGCCCGATGCCGACACCAGCTACTGGCGCTTGACGCCGTACAGCCTGCCGTTTTACACGGTCATCCCCGGCCCGCTCGATGACTCGGCCGCGTTCTCCGGTCACGCCTGGGTGCCGATCGACGATCACAGTTGCTGGATGTACACCTACAGTTGGCATCCCGAGCGCCCGCTGGACGAGCTCAACCGGCGTGGCCGGCATCCAGCTCATCTGGTGGCGACGCAGCCCGGTACGTATTACCCGTTGACGAACCGGGCCAATATGTACGGTCTGGACCGCGCGGCGCAAAAGACGACCAGCTTCACGGGTATTACCAATCTGTCCGACCAGGACCGCGCAGTCCAGGAGACGATGGGCACGATTGTCGATCGTCCGACCGAGCACCTCGGTACCAGCGACCTCGGGGTGATCGGTGCACGCCGACTGCTGCTGCGGCAAGCACGCGAGCTCGGTCAAGGCCAGCCACCACAGCCGCCGCGGGACGCCTCGGCCTTTCAGGTGCGGTCGCTGTCGGTTCTGCTGCCCAGTGAGGCGACGATTGATGATGCCGCTACGGAATTCGCGGCACGAGCGATTGCCCAACGGCAGCCACTCCACGCCGCACCGAGCGCCTGATAACGATGAACACCATCAGCGCCGATCGCATTGTTGCCGTTGCCGACTTCTCGGTGGAGACGCTGTGCAATATCCAGGACCATCTGCGGATCTCCAACAGTTTCGAACACTGCGCCTACCGCGAAGCCGAGCTCGACGAGATCTGGCGGTTGCTCGATATGCGCAAACGGGTCGCGACGGGGGCTGAACTCCAGCGCTTGACACAGATGCTGGAGATCATCTGGCAAGCGCACGACCTGGTCGGCCTGGGCCGCCCGCTGGACGCCGCCCGCGCGCTGGGCGCGCTGGTGCAACCCCAGTCGTGATCCGTGGATGACCCGGCTGGCACTGCCTCAGGTGTGTCAGCCGGCGGGTGCTTGCCAGACCGCTCGCGTGTGAGAAGGGTGCGGGTAGCATGGCGGGATGCAAAACCGCCAAGGCCTCAGTCGCCGCGAGATGCTGCAGGGACTCGCCGCTGGGCTCGGCATGATTGGTCTGAGTGTGCTCGACGCGTGCGCGCCGGCGCCGCCAGCCGGCTCAGGCGCCAGTGCACCGACTGCCGCCAGCGCCGCGCCCAAACCAACGGTCGCGTCAGCCGCGTCCGCTGTCCCAGCCGCCTCGGCGGTCAGCTCACCAGCCGTCGCGGCCACCACGGCCCCAGCCACCAAGCCGGCGGCGGCAGCAGGGACTACCGTCAAGTCACTGACCATCGGCGAATGGCAAGAGGTATCGATTCTCAACACACTGATGACGTCCGAGGGTGGCAACGTCATCAGCGGCACCAAGCTGGCGCTACGCGGGCTGTTGTTCACCGACGATAAGGGCGCTCCGGAAGGCGAGCTGGCGGCGGCCGTGCCATCGATACAGAACGGTGGCATCTCAGCTGACGGCAAGACGATTACGTACAAGCTGCGTGACAAGATGACGTGGCACGATGGGCCAGCGGTCACCGCGGCGGACGTCCAGTACACGTGGAAAGCCATCATGCAGCCGGATCACAACGTCGCCACGCGCTATGGCTACGACCGTATCGCGGCAGTCGATACGCCCGATCCGCTGACTGCCGTCGTTCGCTTCAAAGAGCCATTTGCTCCATGGGCAACGTTGTTCGACATCGTCCTGCCACAGCATGTGCTGGAGAAGGAAGCGGACTTCAACACCGCGCGTTACCACCAGCAGCCAATCGGTTTCGGTCCGTTCAAAGTCGCCGAAAATATCAAAGGTGATCA
>DASYKL010000846.1:0-4605 GCA_035995405.1 Chloroflexota bacterium | reverse complement strand
TGACCGAGCTCGGCTGCGATGAAGCACAGGGTTTTCATCTCAGCCGCCCGATGCGCGGTCATGATCTCACGCACTGGCTGTGCGAACAGTCCCTGCCCCAAGCCGCCTGAGCGGCGGCCGCCCAGCGCCCAGCAGGCCTCGCCGAACGGCACAATGACGGTGAATGACCTCTGTCACTGTTTTCGGCGGCTCGCGCGTCGAGCCTGACTCCGACGAATACCTCGCCGCTCAGGAGCTTGGCCGAGCGCTCGCTCAGCGCGGCTTTACCGTCGTCACCGGCGGCTACAACGGCATCATGGAAGCCGTCTCGCGTGGCGCGCACGACGTCGGCGGGCACGTCATCGGCGTAACCGTCGACGTGATTGCCAAAAATCTGGACCGCGTACCGAACTCCTTCGTCAAACAAGAAGTCCGCACTGCCGCTCTCCTCGAGCGCATCGACAAGCTCATCGAGCTGGCCGACGCTTACGTTGTACTGCCAGGCGGCGCAGGCACCCTTGTCGAACTGGGCGCCGTCTGGAACCTGGCCCTCCTGGGTGCCCTGCAGAACAAGCCCATCGTCGTAGTCGGCGCCGGCTGGGAGCGTGTCCTCCGCACCATGGTTGCCGAGCTCCACACGATCGACGCTGACCTGCGTTGGCTCACATTCGCGCCAGACGTCGATCGGGCGGTCGAAATGCTGGCCACGGTCCTGACCTGAGATACTGGCTAGCGACGTTCTATGCATCAGTCGCCGCTCGCCATCCACCACATCGGACTCGCTGTCCCGAGCATCGACCAGGCGATGCGCTTTTACGGCGAGACGCTAGGCCTGAGTCTCGTCGAGGTCATCGACTTGCCGGACCGGGAGTTGAAGGTCGCGTTTGTCCAGGCCGCCAACACGCTGCTCGAGCTCCTCGAGCCAACCACGCCCGACAGCACCGTCGCGAAATTCCTGGAACGACGTGGCCCTGGCCTGCACCACCTGTGCTTCGGTACGCCTGACATCCGTGAGCATTTGCGCGATCTGAAAGACAAGAGCGTCGTGCTGATCGACGAGACGCCGCGGCCGGGTGCCCACGGAGAAGTCGCGTTTCTCGATCCGTCATCGACGCTTGGCGTGCTGGTCGAATTACTGCAAGCAGAGACATCGAGCGCCCGTGCCTGAGTCACATCCGCTGCGCGTGCTGATCGCCAAACCCGGTCTGGACGGCCATGATCGGGGCGCCAAAGTGATTGCTCGCGCCCTGCGTGATGCTGGCTTCGAGGTCATCTACACCGGCATTCGCCAGACGCCAGAGATGATCGCCGAGGCGGCACTGCAAGAAGACGTCGACGCGATCGGTCTCAGCATTCTGTCCGGCGCGCACATGACGCTTTTTCCTCGGGTCATCGACGAGCTCCACAAGCGTGGCATGGACGACGTGGTGATCTGGGCCGGCGGCATCATCCCCGCGAGCGACATGCCCAAATTGCGCGAGCTTGGCATCCAGGCCGTCTTTGGGCCCGGTTCGCCTACGGCCGAAACGATCGACTTCCTCCGCGGCTTGCCGACGGCTGTCGAGCGTTGACCTCAGCGCTGCCTCGCGCAACACCCGCCGCAGACCTCGCCGAGCGGCTCTTGAGTGGCGATCGCCTGGCACTGTCGCGCATGATCTCCGCCATCGAAGCCGGTCGCGACGACGCACGCGACGCGATGCGCGACCTGTATCCGCGCACCGGTCGGGCACATATCGTCGGCGTCACTGGCCCGCCGGGTTCAGGCAAATCGACGCTGACGACGCGTTTGGCGCTCGAGTACCGCGCCCGGCAGAAGACCGTCGGTATCGTCGCCGTCGATCCGACCAGCCCGTACACGGGCGGCGCCATTCTGGGTGACCGGGTGCGGATGATGGAGCTGCACAGTGACCAGGGCGTGTTCATGCGCAGCATGGCTACGCGCGGCGTGATGGGCGGCCTGGCCCGCAGCACACTCGATGTGGTGTTGCTGCTCGATGCGTACGGCAAAGACGTCGTGATTCTCGAAACGGTCGGTGTCGGCCAGGACGAGGTGGAAATTGCCCGCGCCGCCGACACGACCCTCGTTGTCGGCGTGCCGAATCTCGGCGACGACATTCAAACGATCAAAGCTGGCATTCTTGAAATCGCCGACGTCCTGGTCGTCAACAAAGCCGACCTGCCAGGCGCGGATCGACTCGTCGCCGACTTGCGCGCCATGCTTCAGCTGGGCGAGCAGCGCACCGCCTGGCCGACGCCCATTCAGCTCACCACCGCCACCGACGGCACTGGCGTTGCGGAGCTCGTCGATCGCATCGCGGCGCACCGCGCGTTTCTCGAAGAGACCGGCACCTGGCGCCTCCGTCGGGCCGACAGCGCCCGCCGACAGGTCCGAGCCATCGTCGAAGACCACGTTCAGCGCCGCCTCGAGCGCCTGACCGCTGGCCCCGAATGGACGGCTCGCTTCGCCTCAATCGCTGCCCGCGAGCAGGATCCGTACACCGTCGCAGACGATGTCCTGCAGGAGGTCGTCCACGATGGCCAGCGAAACTGAAGCCGAGCGCGGCATCCACGCCAGCACCACGCAGGACAAGATCGAGCACTTGCGTGAGCTACGGCAGCAAGCCAGCCTGGGCGGCGGCGAACGGCGCATCGAAGCGCAGCATGCGAAAGGCAAGCTGACCGCGCGTGAACGGCTTGACCTGTTGCTCGACCCGGGCACATTCGTCGAGATCGACCAGTTCGTCACCCATCGCTCCACGTCGTTTGGCCTCGCCGACGAGCACTACTACGGCGATGGTGTGGTGACCGGCTATGGACGAATCGACGGCCGCCTGGTTTACGTCTTTTCCCAGGACTTCACCGTCTTCGGTGGTTCGCTGTCTGAAACGCATGGCGAAAAAATCTGCAAAGTGATGGACCTGGCCGTCAAAAACGGCGCGCCGATTATCGGCCTGAACGACTCGGGAGGCGCACGTATTCAAGAAGGCGTCGTCTCACTCGGGGCGTACGCGGAGATCTTTCTGCGCAACGTCATGGCATCTGGAGTCGTCCCCCAGATCTCAGCGGTCCTCGGCCCCTGCGCCGGCGGCGCCGTCTATTCGCCAGCGATGACCGACTTCACGTTCATGGTCCAGGGCACCTCATTCATGTTCGTGACAGGCCCAGACGTGGTCAAGACGGTCACACACGAGATCGTCGACTTCGAAGGACTCGGCGGCGCGACCGTCCACAGCAGCACCAGCGGCGTGGCCCACTTCGCGGCGGAGGACGAAGCGTCGTGTCTCGATCAGATGCGGGCGCTGATGGCCTATCTGCCGTCCAACAACCTGGACGATGCACCGCTACGGCCGACCACCGACCCCGTCGACCGGATGGACGAGTCGCTGAACGCGATCATCCCCGACCAACCGACGCGCAGCTACGACATGCATCAGGTCCTGCGCTCCGTGGTCGACGATGGTCAGTTTCTGGAAGTGCACGCGGCGTTCGCCCAGAACATCATCGTCGGGTTTGCCCATTTGGGTGGCCGCAGCGTCGGCATCGTCGCCCAGCAGCCGACGGTGTTGGCTGGTGTGCTGGACATCAATGCGTCGGTGAAAGCGGCACGCTTTGTACGGTTCTGCGACGCGTTCAACATTCCGTTGCTCACATTCGTTGACGTCCCGGGCTTTCTACCCGGCGTTGGCCAGGAGCACGGCGGCATCATTCGCCAGGGGGCCAAGTTGCTGTACGCGTACTGCGAAGCAACGGTACCCAAGTTGACGGTGATTACTCGCAAAGCGTACGGCGGGGCGTACGACGTTATGTCGAGCAAGCATATCCGCGGAGACATCAATCTGGCCTGGCCGACGGCCGAGATCGCCGTGATGGGCATCGAGGGCGCGGTCAACATCGTCTTCCGCACCGAACTTTCGTCCGCCGCAGACCCTGACGCCCTGCGCGCCGACCTGTCTCGCGATTACCGTGAAACGCTAGCCAATCCGTATGTCGCCGCCGCGCGCGGCTACGTCGATGACGTGATAGAGCCCCGCGAAACTCGTCCGCGTCTGATCAACGCGCTAGAGATGCTGAAAAACAAACGCGACACCAACCCGCCGAAGAAACACGGCAACATTCCGTTGTGAGCCGTGGGGCTGGGGGCTGGGAGTTGGGATTTGGGGGTGACGACTCGCCCCAGCTCCCAGCTCCTAACCCCTAGCTCCGCGCCAGCCCAAACGCCGTGTACTCATAGCCCGTGTCGCTGGCGCGCATCGCTTTTCTCAACTGCGTCGGGTTCATCATGCGGTCATAGCCTGGCGCTTCGTGCGCCTCCGCCCCGCCGATCGGGTCGTTGTACAGGAAGCTGTCGCCTAGCAAACCGGTCAGGATGATGTAGTGGTCCCCGTAATACCCCGAGTCTTCGCGACCAGGCAGCGCCCGATAGTAGACCTGCGCGATCACCGGTTGCCCGAGGTTCACCGCGGCGCGAAGCTCCTCAATGCTCCAGCGGTGCAGCGATGTACCGTCACTCTCGTACAACCCGCGTGCCTGGAGCCCGTGTTCACGCGCCACATCCGCTAGCGCCCAGATGAACGAGCCCGCATCCGTATCAGCCGGGTTGAAGTTCTCCGAGTTCAACACCTGCCC
>DASYKL010000845.1:0-9754 GCA_035995405.1 Chloroflexota bacterium | reverse complement strand
TGTCCTGAATGCCCGGCCGTCTTGCCCGGTCGTCTTTTGTCGTCTTTTAAGGAACCGGGTTGCCGCTGCGCTGCGCGAGCAAGCGGTCGATCAGGTCGAGCAGGTCGTCCACGTCGAACGGCTTGTTGATCGAGGCGATCACCCGTGAGTTGACCAGGCGCTTGGCGTTGTCCCGCAAGGCTGGTGCGGCGGCGGTGCACAGGATCACCGGGATCTCCGCTGTGGTCGGCTCGGCGGCGAGCAAATCAAGGACGGCCCAGCCCGTTTCCTCGCGGCCCATCATCAGGTCGAGGATGACCAGATCAGGTTGCTCTTGCTTGATGAACTCAAAGCTGTCAGCGGCCTGCGCGTTGCTGACGACTTCGTAGCCCTCGCCATTGGCGAGTAAATCGACCATCAACTCAACGAACACCGCGTCATCGTCGATGACCGCGATCCGTGGCTTAGACAACACCGTCAGCACTGAGTTCGCACCATATTTGCACCGCGCCACGATCTGGGGCCCAAGAAGGTGGCGCACTATAACGGCCCGCCCTCCGGCGGGCCAACTTATTGTCATGTCCACCCAGCCGCTGCGTTGGCGGCAGCCCCGAGGCTCTCTCGCTTGAAAGACAACGCCTGGTAAACCTGGAAGGTGGCGGCCCACCCGCGCTTCGCCGCGACCGGTGACCTTTGCTTGCGTGGCGGCAGTTCCGTCGGAGCTGCGGTGTAACGTTTTGTCCGCGTTGGGCGTGTTGACTGCGGAGCTGTGGTCTGAGGGATCTGATGTCGGTTGGCGTTTTGGCTCATACTTTCGGGGCAGGCTGGTCTGTGCCGGTAAATGCGCGCGCTGAAGAGCCAGTCCAGGCGCGCGTGTTGTCAGCTGAAGGTCAATTGATTCTGGCGGCCCGGCGCCGCGATTCGGCCTCCTTCGAGGCACTCGTGCGGCGCCACCAGGCAGCTATCTACAACTTTTGCCTGCGCCTGCTTGGCCAGGCCGAGGACGCCGCCGACGTCGCCCAGGAAACGTTCGTCCAGCTCTACAGCCACCTCGATCGTCTGGACGTCCACGAGCCTCTTGCACCCTGGCTCTTTCGCGTAGCCCGCAATCGCTGCATCGACATCATCCGCCGTCGTCGCACTGTGTCGCTCGCGGCGTATGACGCAGCGGACGAGCACACAGCCGTCATCGACCCCGCCGACGAAGACCCCCTGCCAGACGAGCTGGTCGAACGAGCCGACCTGCAGCGTCTGCTAACACGGGCTATTTCTAACCTCCCGCCGACCTACGCCGAGGTGGTCGCCCTGCGGTACGCCGGGGACCGATCATTCGCCGAAATCGCACTGATCCTCGACCTCGACGAAGGCACAGCACGGGTTCGCTTTCATCGTGCCAAAGCCTTGCTGCGCCGCTCCTTACGCGCCAGTCTCGATCTGCCATGAGCGCCCCAGCCTGCAGGAGACCGTCCTGATGTCTGACCCCACACCGCACCTCCACTCACGCAACCCTGACGAGCTCGACGACATCGACCGCCTGTTTCTGCGGCGGCTCGATCGCGCGGAGGTACCCGACGACTTCACTGGCCGTGTGCTCGCCAGTACAGTGGCCCGGACCAGAGCCACTCGCGTCATTCTGGCCTGGCCGTGGATCGCGGCCGGGCTGGTGGCGTTCGGCTTGCTTACCCTGGCCGGCTATCAGCTCGGAGTGCGACTGGCGACGTCCGACGGGATCGACCTGGTGAGCGCCGTCGCTGGCGACCTGGGACTGCTCGTGACGGCGCCGGGCGATGTGCTCGCCGCGTTGAGCGAGATCATTCCGTGGTGGTTGATGGCCGTTGCCGCGGTCAGCGCGGGACTGCTCGTGGTGGCTGTCGGCAACGTTGTGGCACGCGTCCCGGTGGGCTTCCGCCAGCACGCGTTGGGCTAAGCATCCCGTTTTTCGTACTGAGCGACTGACGATAAACATGGCGGCATGGCTCAAGCGATTCAGCCTGCACCTGGCGGCGGCAATCGGCGCAACAGGGATCTTCGTGGCGGCCGCGGCGGTCGGCGCCAGTCAGACACGGCAGCAGTCAGCGACGGTCGTGGTTGGGTCGGCGACGGTCACACCCAGGCCCGTCGTGCAGCGCAAACCGGCAGCATCGCCATCGCCATCGCCATTGCCGACGGCGGCAGCCGCGGCCGCGGTCGCCACGCCAGTGCCGCCGGCCGAGACGCCGCCGCCCGTCACGCCAGCCACTCAGACGGCCAAGCCGAATGGTCCAGCCGCCCGTACTGCCAGTCCTGTCCCGCGGCCGTCACCCACCTCCGCTCCCGCGGGAGCACAAAAAGTCAATCCTGAGCGCAGCATCGCCGGCACGGTTAAAAACGTCGCGGGGGACGGCCTGCAGGTCGTCAACGCCGCCGGCCGAGAATTCCGTGTCACCCCTGTCCCAGGCGCCCTCATCCGGCTCAATGGCAAGACCGCCACTCTCGATCAGCTCGCGCCTGGCGACACGGTCGTCATCCTGGGCCAGCTACAGCCCGGCGCCGGGATGCGTTTCACTGCCCACGCCGTTACGGCTCGTCGCACCTGACGCGCTTTCGGCAAGTGCTTCGAGACGGCACTCCACTGCCCGCGCATGCGCTTCCAGACTCTCCGCGCGAGCCAGGATGACCGCCGGCGGGCCCGCTTCGCGCAGGTCTTCGGGACCGAGTCCGAACACGGAGATGATCTTCAGGAAATCGTCGATATTCACTGGCGAGGAGAAGCGCGCTGTGCCGCCGGTGGGCATGATGTGGCTCGGCCCGGCGGTGTAATCGCCGATCGCTTCGGCGTTCAATTCGCCGAGAAACACACCACCGGCGTGGCGAATGCGACCCAACCATGCCCACGGATCGCGGACGGCCAGGCACAGGTGCTCGCCAGCGAAGGCGTTGGCTAGCTCGATCGCTTCGTCCAGGTCGAGCGTTTCGACGATCCCGCCACGATTGGCCAGCGACTCTTCGACGATGACTCGCCGCGGCAAAGTCTGCACTTGCCTGGCTACCTCGCGGTCGACGGCTTCGGCGAGGCCGTGGTCGGGCGTGATCAACAGCGAACAGGCCAGCGGATCGTGCTCCGCCTGCGCCAGCAGGTCGGCGGCGACCCACGTCGGGTTGGCGGTTTCGTCGGCGACGACCAGGCACTCAGTGGGTCCTGGCAGGGCCTCGATACCGACCTGGCCGAACACCATCCGCTTTGCCAGGACGACGAAAAGGTTGCCTGGGCCGACAATCTTGTCGACGCGCGGCACGCTCTCCGTGCCGTAAGCCAGGGCCGCAATGGCCTGGGCGCCGCCAACTCGATACACGGCATCCACCTGCGCCACCCGCGCGGCCGCCAGAAGCACGTCCGACACTTCACCACCGGGACCGCCGGGCGGTGAAGCGAGCAGGACTTCCTGGACGCCCGCGACCCGCGCTGGGACCGCGGCCATCAGCACACTGCTGGGATACGGGGCGCGCCCGCCAGGGGCGTACACCGCCACCCGCTCCAACGGCCGGATCAACTGGCCAAGTGCCCCGCCGGTCGGAGTGTGGTCGAGCCACGAGCGGCGGCGGCCGTGTTCGTGGAAGGCGCGAATACGATTCGCCGCCAACTCGAGGGCGCCCATGACCTGCGGTCCGACGCGCTCGACGGCGGCTTTGATCTGCGCCTCACTTACCTGCAGGTCCTGGACGTCGGCGTGGTCGAAGGCCTTGGAATAATGGCGCAACGCGGCGTCGCCTTTGGTACGCACATCGTCAAGGACGCGCTGAACCACTTGCTCGGCGCTGAGGTCGTCGCCAAAGGTGTCTTTGATCCCCGCCCGCACCGCCGCGGGCAAAGCGTCAGGATCAAAAGCCTGTCGCCCGCGGCCGACAAGTAAAGCCTGCCGCGCTAGCTCAACGTTCGGGAACCGACGAATCGCACCAGGCATTGGCCTGTGAGCATAACCAATAACGAAGTACGGGTCGGGCTAGCCGAGGACCTGAACCAGACCGCTGCGGTCGGCTATCACTAACGTCCCATCGGGCCGGATGGAGGGCGCGGACCACACCTGGTTGTGCGCGTCGAAGTCCCACAGCTGTTCCCCCGACGCGGCGTTCACGGCGTAAACGTGCTCGATCGTCGTCCCCGTGTACAGGATCCCGGCCGAGTCCAAGGCCGACGAGGCGTAGATCGAGCCGTAGATCGGGAACTGCCAGCGCCGCGTACCCGAATCGGCGTTGATGGCATAGAGGCCGCCTTTATTCGCCCCGAAGTAGAGCGTCGCCCCATCAGCGCTGAGCGCCGGGGTTGTCCAGATCCCAGCCAGCTCGCGTTCGGCTTCGAACAGCCATTTCTGGCGACCGTCGGGCGTGACCGCGTACAGGTTGCTGTTGTTGGCCCCGATAAACACGGTCCCATCGGGTCCGACGGTCGGCGACGCGCCGCTGCCGATTCCATTGCCGCCACCAGCCGCGCCACCGGGGCCAGCCGCGTCGCTGGTCACCAGCGGCGTCGACCCGAGATGCTCGGCAAATACGAACGACCATCTGACCTGACCCTGCGGCGAGACGGCGTACAGCTTTCCGTCTGCCGACGGCAGGTAGACCGTGCCGTCCTTGGCCAATGCGGGCGCCGACTTTATTGCCGGCCCCGTCGGCGCCGACCACCTCGGGGTGCCGTCGCTGCCAATGGCAAACAACTGTCCACCAGCGGTGCCGATATAGATGGTCCCATCTGGGCCAACGGTCGGCGAGGCCATGACCCGCACCGCGCCCAGGTCGGCGGTCCACAGGGTGCGCGGCTCACCGCCACTGCTGGACGGCGCCTGGAGCGCGTACAGCGTCGCCTTGGGTGCCGCCGCACCGCCGCCGGCGAACCCCAGATAGACGGTCGCACCATCTGGACTCAGCGCGGGTGTGGCATGAAACGACGATGCGGCCGGCGGATGAAAGCGCCAGGCGACATCCAGCGTATCGCTGACGGACGGGCTGTCTTTGAGCGCGAACAACGTGCCAGGGAAGTTGGCGACGTAGATCGTGCCGTCAGGGCCAACGACACTCGAACTCTGGAAGTCGGCGCGCGGCGTCGCGGGATCGCTGGGCATGTTGGCTGGCAGAGACGTGTCAAAGCTGCGCCGCAGACGGGGCAGCTGGCGCGGTCCGGCGTGTGGACTGCGACCAGTATGCTGCGCGTCTTGCTGGTACATCGGCTTGCCGGCGACGGGTCGCACCGCCGCGCCAGCCGCACTCGGCGTCGTCTGACCAGTGGTGGCTGCAGCAGCGGCGGGCGTCGGCGACGGCGCCGCGGCAGCACCGCTGGCGGCAGTCGTCGGCGCGGCACTGACGGCGGTCGGTGCCGTTAGCACGGTGGCAATCGGCGCCTGACCTGCCGCGGCGGCCGTCGCTGCCGGGGCGGTTGCCGCCGTCTGCGTCGCCGCCGCCTGGCAGGCCGCCAGCAAGCCGGTGCCAGCTACGGCCGTCGCCAGTTCGAGAAATCCCCGTCGCGTGAGCTGCATGCTCGAGCTCCTTGTGCCGCCAGCGTAGACCGCCGGGCGATGTCACGACGGAAATTCGCGCTCCGGTTAGAGTCTTTAGATCAACGTGGCTCTCCCTGCGGTAGGCTCAGCGCAGATGGCAGCTCGACCCACAATCGCGGTCGTGATCCCGGCGTGGGACGAGGCAGTGTCGATCGGCGCCGTTCTCGACGAGGTCCCAGCGGGTGTCATCGATCAGGTGCTGGTGGTTGTCGCCAGTCCAACCGACCCGACGGCTGACGTGGCGCGAGCGCATGGCGCCACCGTCCTGGTGCAGCACGCCGCGGGCTATGGCGCCGCCTGCTGGACCGGGGCTCAGGCGGCCATAGAGTTGGGCGCACAGGTGATCGCGTTCCTCGACGGCGACTATGCCGATCCGCCGGCCGAGCTGCCGCGTCTGCTCGCACCGTTGTGCGACGGACGGGCTGACCTGGTGCTTGGCTGTCGCGACCTGCGCCAGCATCCAGAGGCGTTGCCCATCCACGCCCGGGCAGGCAATCGCCTCGTGCTGCTGCTGTTGCGGCTCTTGCTGGGCGCACCGTTTACCGATTTGCCATCGTTCAAGGCCATTCGAGTGGATGCGCTGCGGCGGCTCGACATGCACGAGATGACCTATGGCTGGACCGTCGAAATGCTGGTCAAGAGTTGGCGCGCCCGTTTGCGCGTGGCTGAGATCCACGTGACGTACCGACCGCGGCGGGGCGGACACTCCAAAGTGGCCGGCAGCCTGAGCGGCTCGCTGCGCGCGGCGACCAAACTCGTTGGCTGCGCGGTCGGTTATGTCGGCTGGCGACCGGACGCTCGACCGGCACTGGGTGGCAGCGCGTGGTCGTGAGCTCGGAGGCCGTCACGGGCCAATCGTCGCGGGCCGAGATCGTCCGCCTGGCGGCCGATCGCCAGGCGCTGCCATCGCCAGTCGAGGCGTACTTCGAGGTCGCGAACCGCTGCAACAGCAAGTGCGTCACCTGCCCACTGACGTTTTCGCCACAGGAAGATGCGGCTCAGCTGTCGCTGGCTGAGTTCAAGACTATCGTCGATCAGCTGCCAGACTTACGCCGGGCGGTCATGCAGGGCATCGGCGAACCACTGCTCAATCGCGACCTGCCAGCCATGATCGCGCACCTCAAGACGCGCCGCGTGCACGTGGTGTTCAACACCAATGCCGCGCTGTTGACGCGCCGACGGCAGATAGAGCTGACCGAGAGTGGACTCGACGAGCTACGCGTATCGCTGGACGGCAGCACGCCTGAGACCTATCTCAAGGTACGCGGGATTCCCGCGTTCCAGCGGGTGATCGACAACACCGCCGAGATGATCCGCACGCGCACCGAGCTGGGGACAACGACACCTCGCGTGTCGCTGTGGATGACCGGCTTGCGGGAGAACCTGGCCGAGCTGCCAGACCTCGTTGACCTGGCGGCGTCGCTCGCGGTCGAAGAGGTCTATCTGCAGCGGCTGGTGTTCTGGGGACAAGGACTGGCTGTCGAGGACCAATCGCTGTTTACCGCGCAGATGATGGAAGCCGAATCGATCGTGGCTGACGCTGAGCGGCGCGCTTCACGACATGGCATCAGCTTGCGTGGGGCTGATGCCGTGAGTCCCCGAGACAGCCTGTTGCAGCCGCATCCGATGGACGAGCCGTGGCGGGCGTGCAGTCGTCCGTTACGCCTGGCCTACATCACCGCGCAAGGCACAGCGTTACCGTGCTGCATCGCCCCGTTCACGGACGCGCCGTTCGAAGACCTGAAGTTGGGCAATTTTTTGACGCAGGGGGTCGAAGCGGTGTGGCAGGGCCAGGCGTACGAGCGCTTCCGCGAGCGGCTCTATTCGTCCGAGCCGCCGCCGTCATGTCGCAATTGCGGATTGGCCTGGAGCCTTTAGGTCCCCGGCGGGACCGCCGCTCGATGGCTACCACGGTTGCCGATCAGACCGTCACGAACGAGATCAACCGTCGTGGAGAAATGGCCTTGGGTGCCATGCAGCCGCGCGCCGCACTCGCGGCCGCGGTCGCGCTGGCGGGCGGCTGGGCGGCCCTGTTTTCCTGGCTGGCCGTGCAGCGGTTTCTGGCGGGCGGCGCGCACGCCGAAGACCTCGGCTTCACCGATCAGGTTCTGGCGAACTTTCTCCGTGGGCAGTGGTTCCGCATGAGCATCTACCAGGGCGCGAGCTGGAACACTGAGCTCGACATCAGCCGCCTGGCGCGGCCAGATTCGCTCCTGGCGTTTCACTTCGAGCCCCTGTTGCTCGGCCTCGTCCCCCTCTATGCGCTGGGTGGGGGCGTGATCTCGCTGCTGGTCGTTCAGGCGCTGGCCGTGGCCGCTGGCACGGTGCCCGCATTTCGCGTTGCCCAGCACGCGACGCACTCCCAGCTGGCTGCCCTCGCGGTTGCAATTGCGTATTTGCTCTCGCCACTCGGCCAGTCAGCCGTTCTGGCCGACGTGCACACCGTGACGCTGGCCGGGCCATTACTGCTGCTGGCAGTCGAGCGTTTGCTGGTCGGCAGGAAACCATGGCAAGCCGTCACGTGCGCGCTCCTCGCTGCAGCAGCCAGAGAGGATGTCGGCCTGCTCGTCGCTGCCCTCGGCGTCGTCCTCTCCTGGCGCACGACGTATCGGCCTACCGGGCTGCTCCTGATCGGCGGCGGAGTGGCTTGCACCCTCATCGGCCTCCTCGTCATCCGCGGCTACAGTGGCGGCTCGCCATTCGACGTACGGTACGGCGAAACGCTGGGCGGCGGCTTCACGACGGCCATCAGCGCGCTCACGCGGCCGGCCGTCCTCGGCTACGCCGCCACGGTCGCGGCGAGCGGTGCCTGGCTCGGTTTGCTCAGCCCCCTGGCGCTGCTGCCAATGGTGCCGAGCCTGGCGCTGAACGTTTTTTCGACATCGCCGTGGATGATGGCCGGCAAAGCCCATTACTCTGCCCTGGTCCTGCCGCTCGTGGCGCTGGCGGCGGCCGCGGGACTGCGCCGCCTGCGCTACCACGCTCAGGTGCTGCTCGCCGCGAGCGCAACACTCGTCGTAAGCAGTGCTGTCGTTTACGCCAGCGAGGGCAGCGGCCCACTGGGCGGCAATTTTGCCTTACCGCGGGTCGACGCCCACGCCCAACGGGCGGGAGAGATCGCGGCGACCCTGCCGCCAGACGCAGCCGTGAGCGCTTCCACGGCGCTCGTGTCGCGCGTCAGCCAACGCCAACGCATCTACGTTTTCCCCGCCGTCAACAACGCCGACTTCGTGTACCTCGATCTCACTTCGAGTCCCGCACCGACCAGCGCGGGTGATGTCTACCTGCGCACCCGAGCCCTCGTCGAGCAGGGCGGCTGGCAAGTCGAGGCGGCTGACGACGGGTTGCTCCTGCTGCGACGCCTCGATGCCGCCGGGCCCACCGACATCGGCGATGTCGCGCTCGCCGTGAGAGCCGCTCCAACGCCGCCAGACAGTGAGCCACCGGCCGCGCTTGGCACTTACGCGGATGGCCGCGTCAGCCTTCTGTCGGCTGCCCTCCTCGCGAGCCCTACAGGGGCCATTGACGTTGACGGCCCACTCGGCATCCTGCGCACGAGCTGGCGTAGCAACGCCCCGCTGTCAGCCGCCACACGCCTCGAATTCGCCATCACTTTGCGCGACGGTCGCCAGCTGCAGCGCTGGGATATCGCCGACCTCTGGTGGAGCTCGCCGCATAACTGGGCCGTCGGCGAGACGGTGACAGTCGACATTTCCGACATCCCGGTCCGACAATTCCTATCCTGGCAAGCGACGTACAGACAGGCAAATCCATGAACAGGCTGAGCTGGAGAGGAGCGCTGGCGGGCGGCGTGCTCGCCGCAGCCGTTGCGCTGGCGCTGCAGAACGTCGCCCGCGACACCTGGCAAGTCCGTACCCTCCCCGAGCGGCTCATGGAATGGCTGCTGCTGTTCGTACCCCTCGACCTGTTCGAACGCGGCGTCGGCCAGTTCGGCGGCGGCGCGAAAGAGATCGCCCTGTACGGCACGATCGGCGGCATGGTGCTGCTGTTGGTCGGTCTCGGCGCACTCGCCTTGCGCCGCGGTCTGACCACCTGGCAGTTGCTCGGCCTCGGCCTCGGGTTGTGGCTCGTCGCCATGGCCATCGTGATGCCCGTCACCGGGGCTGGCTTCTTCGCCACCGGGTTACTGATCTCGCCGCTCTTGACGGGCGCTGCTTACCTGCTGGTCTTTCTGGGCTACGCCAGTATCCTGGCGAGCGCTCGGCTACTCAGCAGACGGAGCGTCG
>DASYKL010000844.1:0-3579 GCA_035995405.1 Chloroflexota bacterium | reverse complement strand
GTTCCACTCATGGACGACGACGATATCGGCCTTAGCGAGTCGCGAACGAAGCCAACCTTCCAGGTTCGCTCCAAGCGCGTAGCGCTCAAAGTGCACATCAGGGAAGTTGGCCCTGAAGTCTTCGATGGCGTTCGGCCGGATGTGCAGGAGGTTCTGGAGTGACCAGTTGTCGGTTTGTTCGTAGCAGGTGACGCTATGGCCTCTGGTCTGGAGTGCCCGCATCAAGCCGCGCAGAAAATGGGCGTTACCGTGATTCCAATCGGAGATGACCGATTGGTAGAAGAAGGCAAAGCTGGTCACGCCGCGATCCGCGCCGTCGCTTCGCGGTATTGGGCGTGGTAGCTGTCCGCCAGACGCCGCGGGGTGTACGTTGCGGCGCGTTTTGCGGCTCGGTGTGCCAGGTCAGTGCGGAGGGCATCGTCGGTGAGAAGGCGCTGCCATTGATCGCGCAGGTCGTCGGAGTCGTTGGCAGTGAAGAACCGCGCGGCGCCGGTCCACAGCTCACGGTACGAGGGGATGTCGCTCAGGAGCAGCGCGCAGCCGTGGAGTGCGGCCTGCAACGGCAGTAGGCCAAAGGGGTCGTAGCGAGCTGGCGAGAGGTATACGGCCGTTTTCATCAGCCACGCGTCCAATTGTGCGCGGGGAAGTAAGCCGAGCGGCTGCAACGGCGCGGGCAGGGGGGCGATGCCCCCTTGCGGATGGACCTGTTCGCCGGCGACGGCGACCTCGCCTGGCGCCCAGCCGTACGCGGCATCGGCGGCCAGGGTGATGTTCTTGGCGGCGTCCCAGACGCGGCCGGCGAGGAGCGTGCCACGGCGCACGTGTTCGCTCAGCGTTGGCGCAGGCCAGCCGTTATGGATGACATTGATGGTCCGCCGCACGCCATACAGCGATGCGACTTCGTCGGCCAGGAACCGCGACACGGCGACAACGCTGTCAGCCCGTCGCAGCGCGTCGCGGACGAGCGTGGCATAGGCGTCCCATTCTGGCGGGACCGACGCATCGGCGAGGGTCCACTTGCGCCAGCTCAAGACATCACTGTGGAGTGTCAGGACAACGGGTACGTCGCTCGGCGCGCAGACGGCGGCGAACTGATTGGCGTGGATGACGTCGGCCCGCACTTCTCGCGCCACGTCCGCCACCAGGAGTGCGGTCGCCGCCACGTCGGCCGCGGAGTCCTCCATCCACTCCAGCTTGAGCGGCGCCGAACGTATCTCCACGCCCAGCGCGGCAGCCATGTCACGCTGGTCCCTGGACGGGTCGCCTAACGCCAGGAGTGTCACGCACACGGCGTCTCTTTCCAGCAGCGCCGTGGCCAGTGTCAGGCAGAAATCCCACACCCCACCGACGACGTCGGTGGTCAGCAAGACGCGTCGTGCGCTCACGCGGACGAACGGGCGATGGCCGCGTCCTCGCGTATGTGGGCCACCCCCGGCAAGGCCAGGAC
Source organism: Chloroflexota bacterium (assembly GCA_035995405.1). Taxonomy (GTDB): domain Bacteria; phylum Chloroflexota; class UBA6077; order UBA6077; family CF-72; genus CF-72. The sequence goes on along the minus strand of DASYKL010000844.1, from coordinate 2,132 downwards.
GGCGTTGCCGTTGGCCGCGCCCGTCAGCGTCAGCGCCCAGGCCCATAGCCGGCGCAGTCCTTCATCGACGCTGACGAGCGGTTGCCAGCCAAAGTCGGACTCGGCTTTGCGGGTGTCGCTGACATACACGGGTTGGTCGCCCGGTCGCCAGGTGTCCATCTCAACGCGCAACGGGTGTCCGGCCAGGTGCTCCAGTCGTGGCCGCAGCTCTTCCCAGATCGAGACGCTGTTTGTCGGGCCGCCGCCCATGTTGTAGACGTTGCCGGCCGTCCGATCGATGTGTCGTGAAGCCAGCTTGAATGCGCGCACGAGGTCGTCAATAAACAACAGGTCGCGCACCTGTTTGCCGTTGCCATAGATCGTAAGCGGTTGGCCGGCGGCGATAGACAACATGAAATGGGCTACCCAACCCTGGTCTTCGTTCCCAAATTGACGCGGACCATAGATGCATGACATGCGGAACACAACGGTCCGCAAGTGGTAAATGCGGGCGTAGTCGTGCACGTATTGATCCGCCGCGCCTTTCGAGCAGCCATACGGTGAATGGAAATCGAGCGGTTCCTGTTCGCTGATACCGCGGGCATCTATATCGACATCCTGGAAACGGTAGCGGGTGCGATTTTCCACTGCCTGGCGTTGAGGAAGCGAGCCATACACCTTGTTGGTCGACGTGAAAAACAGCATCGGTGGCAGGAGCGCCTTACTCTGACGGACTGCCTCGAGCACGTTGTGCGTACCGAGGACGTTGATTTCGAGGTCGTCGCGCGGGGCAGTCACAGAGGTCGTGACGGCGGTTTGGGCGGCGAAGTGAAAGACGAGCTGCACGTCGTCTGCGCCAACGACCGAGCGCACCAGCTCTGCGTCGCGCACGTCGCCATGGACAAAGCGCAGCGCCTCACGTGGTGCCTGTGAGCGAAGCCACTCCAGGTTTCGCTGACTGCCGGGTCGTGTCAGATTGTCGAAGATGGTGACGCGGTGGCCATCGCGCAGAAACGCGGCCGAAACGTTGCTGCCGATGAAACCGGCCCCGCCGGTGAGGATGGCGTGCAAGCCCGTGCCTCCTGTGAGTTGAGTTTGCGACCGACTCATGGCTGACCACTCGTCTCGCTCGGCGGCGGCTCGTCCGAACCTGACTGCGAACGCATGATGAAGCGCTGCAGCTCGTCTTCTGGCACGCGATAGCCGAGCTTGGTTCCGCCCGGCCGAAAGCCGCGCAGCTTGCCGAGCCGCAGCCAACGGCGCACAGTTTCTGGTGACGAGCGAAGACGCTCGGCAACCTCGCGCACGGTGAGTAGACGCTGTCCAGTCATTGGGTAGGTGTCGTTTTCGACCCCGACGCCTGCCCGTCACAGTGCCGAGAAAAGCTGTGCTGTGGTGAGAAGTGCTTAGTCCAACGTACAAGACAACCGAAGTTGCGGCAAGGCCCTCGATCAGGCGTTGGCCAGTGCTCTGGGAGAAGCGCCCATGGCGTAGCGGCTGAGCACCGCATCACAAAAATCGGCAAAATCAGCCAGTCGCACAGGCGGGCTGGTGTGATGCGGCTCCCGTCCAGCACGGGCCGGCGTGAAGCACAGAGTGAGTGTGACATCGAACGGCGCGAGGCGCTCCATGACGTGGTCAAACCAGTCGATGGCGCCTGGCCGATCCCAGTCTGCCCAGCCGATGCCGGTCCGGATGCGACGGATGCCGAGCCTGGTCGCCAGGTCGACCATGCGCTCGAACCGCGCTGGCTCGTGCCAGTACACCCACTCGCAGACGCCGACTCCCTCGCTAGCCCACTTCGCCAGACGTGCCGCGGCAGGCTTGAGCTGGCCGTTGGCATCGCAGACACCCATGCGAAAGTGGCGGTAATACGCTGTACCTTCGCTGCCGCGGTGGCGGGTCACTGCTTCCCACTGCTCTGGCAGGTCCATCAGGGCGTACCAGAACACGCGCTCGGCGTGCGGCGTCAACTGGGCCAGCATCGCATCGACGGCCCAGGCCTGGAGCATCGGCGACACGATGCTGGACGCGCCGACCTCGGTTGCCCAAATTGGTTTGTTCTCGCTGACGTCACGTACGGCTGCGATGCGTCGCCCCCACTCACTCATATGCCAGCGATTCCAATCGAGCGGGAAGCCGTGCACGGCGAC
>DASYKL010000843.1:0-5349 GCA_035995405.1 Chloroflexota bacterium | reverse complement strand
TGGCTGTGAGTCAGGCTACAGCGCGCTTGAAAAAATCGTTCACACCCCTTCTACCCGGTACATCGCTCTGTGCTCGCCCCCCTCAGGCGATAGCCGAGTCCGTACTCCGTAGCGATGTAGGAGCCCCCCGGCCCAACGGCTTCGAGCTTGTGGCGCAGGTTGCGGATCGTCATGCGCAAGAGATGCACGTCGGCGCTGTGGCCGCCGCGTGCTCGGGCAAGCTCAAGGGCTTGGTGATGTAGTCGTCCGCGCCGAGCTTGAGTCCGCGGATCTTGCCTGTCTCAGCGCCCCGCGCCGTGGCCATGATGATTGGCACGCGACTGAACTCACGGATCCGTTCGATCACCTGCCAACCGTCCAGGCCCGGCAGCGAAACGTCGAGGACGATGAGGTCCGGATGACGATCGTAAAACTGGCGCAACGCCTCGTGGCCGGTGCGGGCGATGGTCGAGGCATAGCCAGCCTGGGCGATCCAGCGCTCCAGCAGCGCGGCGAACTCCGGCTCGTCCTCGACGATCAGAATAGTCTCGTTCACGCGTGGGCCCGCCGAGCAATGGCAGGGTGACACTGACGCGCGTCCCGGCTCGACCATCCGGACGATCGCCCAGCCACAACTTTGCCACCGTGCGCCTCGACCAGGTCACAGCAGATATACAGGCCCGGCCCGGTGCCTTGACTGCTGGACTCGCGAGGTTTCCAGCGCGATGGATTGGCTCGAGCAGCAGTGCGCGATCGGCCTCCGGGATGCCGACGCCCTCGTCGTCGCCCGTCGCCGTCAACGGGCCCGCCGCGGCGGTGGCTCGAATGGTGATCGGCGTATCTGGCGGCGCGTACTTGAGCGCGTTGGCGACCAGATTTTCAAGCACCTGCCCGACACGCGCCGCATCGACCTCGAGCGGCGGCAGGCCGTCGGACACGGAAGTCAGCAGGCGATGGGTCCTGACCTGTCGCGGTCAGGTCACCCCGCAAACGCGCGACCAGCGAGACAAGGACGCCGGGGCGCGCTCGAGAATAAGCGGATCCGCCTGCAGATGCGCGATGTCCAGAATCTCCTTGACCAGTGCGGTGAGGCGCTCGGTCGCATGGTCGATACGTTCCAGGTACTGTCGTTCTCTTGATGGCTGAAGATCGAGATGCAGGAGCGTGTCGGTACAGCCTCGAATGAGCGCCAACGGGGTACTCAGCTCATGGCTGACCGTGGCGACGAACCCTTCCCGGAGCCGTTCGAGCGCTCGGACGGCCGAGATGTCGCGCAGGATTACCGTTGCTCGAACGCGCCCGCCGGGCTCGTTGCTTGCCGCGCGCGGATATCCGCCCGCAACGGACACAACGGCTCCCGAGGCATCCAGGACGGCTGCTTCTTGGTAGGCGATCGGTCGGCCGGATTGGATGACCGCCGCGAGCGGCAGACGTCATCCGCGTGCGCACCGGCTTGCTCGCACTGAAGCATTTCGCGGCACGGTTGTCCGATGCCATCGTCCGCGGATGGGCCGAGCAGCTGGCGCGCGGCCGGATTCATTCGCACGACCTTGCAATCTTCGTCCACCTGGATGATCGCGTCTGTCGCACCGCCGACGATGGCCGTGAGCTCCTGGCGTTCGCGGTCGAGCGTCTCACGCAATTGGGGCGCCGCGAAAAGCGATGGCGAGCTCGTGACGCGAGAGCTGGACGACGCGCACACCATCCAGGTCCAGGGGTGAGCCGCTCGCTGGCCAGAGTGCCAGGAGCCCTTCGGCGGACAGGTGATCGACCACCCAAGTAGTGGCCAGCGGATCGTCATTCGCGGGATAAGCCAGTGCCACGGATGCTTAGCTGCTGCTGTTGAAAATAATGGCGACGTGGCGTTCTGCCTCGGTAAGAGTGTTGCCGCAGCATGCCGACCGGCGTGTTTGATTCCCCGCATTGCCGCGGTCCGGTAGTTCGGGCGGGGCCCCGAGCGACGACCACGGCGGGTCGCCTGCCTGGCGGCAAAGGACAGCAAACCGTTAGGCAGGAGCGGTTTTCGTAAGCCGTTCGCCTGCCTCTTTCAGGCCGGCAGTCGTTACCGTCACGGGGCGAATGTCTTCGCCCGAATGGCAACAACCGGTGCGTTACATGGCGCGATCCGCGACGGTCGCCCGCGGATTATTCCGCTAGAAAGGGAAACTCGCATGCGTTCCAGCCGAATCGCCCTCATTGCCCTGGGCATGGCCCTCTTTTCCGCCAGCGCGGTCCAGGCCGCGGGCGGGCCGACCTCTACCGACGGGCAGAGCCTCGCCACCCAGTCACCGGATACCCAGTCGCTGTTCCAGAGCGTCTGGGGACCCAACGCAGCAACGCGTTGGATCGAGGAGCACCTGACCCAGATGGGCCTGCTCGGAGGCGTGTCCGTTCCGGTCGCCGTACCGGCGCCGGTCGCCATACCGGCCAAAGTGGCCCCAGTGCTGCTCATCATGAACGACAAGGACCAGTTCGTGCCGTCGATGCTGAGCGTGCCGCGCGGGACGACCATCACCTGGCGCAACGATGACACCGACCCGCACACGATTACCGGCGATCCGGCCAAGTCGATGCCGGGGATGAAGATGGTCCTGCCGAACGGTGCCAAGGCGTGGGACTCCGGACTGATTGAGGCCGGCCAGAGCTTCTCGGTCACGCTCGACACGCCCGGCCACTACCTCTACATCTGCACGGTCCACGCGGGACACGGCATGATCGGCACCATCGACGTCAGCTAACGGCGGCCCCGAAAGAGAGGTCACCGTGATCCGCAACGTTCTTGCCGCGGCGGCGCTACTCCTAGCGCCCGTCGCCTCTATGCTGGCTCCCGCCTCGCTGGCGGGAGCCGAGCCCGGGGATGGTCTTGCCGCGCAGATGATCGAAGGCGCTCAGACGACCGCCGCCGACCCGGGCTAGACCGCTCGATCCAGCGGCACGGGCCGCCCCGCAGGTGCCGGCGCCGCCACGGTCAGTCGATCTCGACCGTGCCCAGCGCTTGCGCGAGCTGCCGCAGGGCTGTGCGCCCCGCGGCGAGCTTCGCCGGCCGAAGGCCATGGTTTGAGCCTTCCGGCCGGCTTCGCCTCAGAAGAATTCAGCGTAGGTGCGATGCTCCCAGTCCGTTACTGCGCGGCTGAAGGCTTGCCATTCCTGACGTTTCGTATTGACGTAGCCATCGAGCAGGCGTGATCCGAGTGCCAAGCGCAGGGCGTCATCGCCCTCCAGCGCGTCGAGCGCGCGGTCGAGCGAACGCGGTAGAAGCGGAGCGGTTGCCCAGTCGGTGAGGTGGCCAAAGTCGACTCCACTCGGCTCGCCGGGGTCGAGCTTGCGGCGAACACCGTCCAGACCACACGCGATAATGGCTGCGCCGAGCAGGTACGAGTTGGCGGTGCCATCCGGGCTGCGCAGTTCTAAACGCACGGCGCCGCGCCCGCCAGGGCCCAGCGACGTGCGATGTTCTACGACACGCACCATGGCTGACCGATTGCCCAGGCCGTAGCCTTTGACGGCCGGCGCCCACGCGCCGGGCTGGAGTCGTTTGTAGGAATTGACGGTTGGCGAGCCGATCGCCGACAGCGCGTCGGCGTGCTCCAGCAGGCCGCCAAGAAAGTGGTACGCCGTGGTGGAGAGGCCGAGGCCGCGCGCGTCGTCGGCGTTGGCGAACCGATCGGCGCCGTCATCCGCATCGGCCACGCTCACGTGAACGTGACAGCCGGCACCGGGCATGTCTTCGAAGGGTTTCGGCATGAAGCTGCCGACAAACCCGTGCTGCCTGGCGATGGCGCGGAACGCCAGCTTGAAACGCGCGTGCGCATCGGCGGCAGGTAGCGCGTCGTCGTAACGCACGTTGAGCTCTGGCATGCCATGCGGCGCTTCCATAGTGAATTTTTCCAAAGGCGTGCCAAGGGCGCGGAGCGTGCGAGTCATGTCGACAAAGAATGTCGGCAGAACGTCCGCGAAATCGGCCAGAAACATCCGTGTGTTGAAGGCCTTGACGAAGCGGTCGCCGTCGCGGCGGAGCAGGTGACCTTCTTGCTCATACCCGAGTCGCACCGTGCCAAGTTCGGCAGTCGCCTGGCCGGCCATGCGCCGTAGAGCGGCGCGCGGGTCACCGAACCATGGCTGCCCGTCAGCGTCGACGACGTCGACAAACATGTGCGCGTAACCCGACGCCCATGGCAGCGCCACGTAGGTCGTGGGATCTGGTGCGTACCAGACGTCGCCAGTGTGGGCGCCCATCGTCGGATTGGCTTCGTAGTCGTCTACGCCGATGGTGAGATTGGTCTGAGCCGAGCCGATGCCGGACTCCAGGGCAGACGCCAGGTGGTCACGACTGACGGTTCGGCCGCGCAGGAGTCCGCCCCAATCGACATAATCCAGGCGGATCAGCTCGATACCGCCGCTGTCGACGGCCGCCAGAACGTCAGTCGCGTTCAAAGGTCGTACAAACGCATCGCGTTGCCACTCAAGATGGAGCGCGCGATCTCATACGCCTCGCGTCGAGCACAGAAGCCTTCGGACACCAGGTCCTCCAGGACCCGCCCCAGGACAGCCTTGTAGCGTTTGGCGACGATCCACAAGGCTTCGGGCACCGAGCCGTCGGCGCCGTACAGGATTTTGGAGTATGGGCACGCCTCCAGGGCTTCGTAGATCCGCTGGCGCATATTCGGCATGCCAAAGATCGTGCCCTCGGAGACGTCCATATACAGGTTAGGCAGGATGGCCACCATCGACGCGGCCTCACTCACCCAGGGAAAACCGCCGTGGACCAGGACGACGCGGTTGGCGCGGAAGCGCTCGCTGTGCAGCAACGGATATAAGAGGGCCGGATTAGCGCGTTGGTAGACGATGTCCGGGTCGCCGACGGCGGCATGGATATGGATCCACAGGCCACGTTCGCGCGCGACGTCCATGGTGTGACACAGCAGAAAGTCACGGAACGGCTTCTGCGCGGACTCCATGTCGTTGCGGCTCGCCTCGAAATTCTGTCTGGCTTCAGACTCCGACACCGGTTGGACATCCAGTCCAGTTCGATAGGCAATCACCGATTTGAAGGCGATGGCGCCGTCCGCGATTGCAGCGTCGACCGCTGCCTGGTAGCCCTGGAAGAAGCCCGTCCAGGTGTCTTGCTCGGGTAGCAAGTCGCGGATGAAGTTGTCGGAGCGAGCGACGCGTTTGAGCCGCACCGGGGCGATCGCGCCGAGCTCGTTGAGGGTGATGCGGGGACGGGAGCCGCCTTCGTCCACCAGTAGGGTGTCGATGCCCGCGTCGGCGAACAGGCGCACCGTCCAGGCCCGGTAATCGGCTTCAGCAATGGTGTTCCGAGCGGTGACTACGGCGTCCCAATCATCTTCGACATTCAGGAACCGCGCG
>DASYKL010000842.1:0-3552 GCA_035995405.1 Chloroflexota bacterium | reverse complement strand
CGACCACCTTTCAGCCAGCGACCGCGCCCGCAACAGCCGCTCCAGCCGCGAGCCCATAACTGCATCCACCAGCTGGCGAGCGTACGTCTGCTGCTGCTCGAACAGCTCGGCGTCGCGCGCCGCGGCGACCGCCCAGCCTTGCCTTCCGCCGGCCAGTGCCGCCAACTGCGTCGCGCGTTCGGCCGTTTGCCCTGACGCGACCAGCGCCTCAGCCAGCTCGACGCGTCCCGCTGGGCGCAAGCGGATCTCCTGACAGCGCGACGCAATCGTCGGCATGACCGCACCACGCTCGACGGCGGTCAACAGAAACACCACAAACGGCGGCGGTTCTTCGATGGTCTTGAGCAGCCGGTTGCCGGCGTCCTCATTCAACTCTTCGGCGTTCAAGATCAGGTACATCTTGACCCGGCCCATCGCCGGCCGTAGCTGGGCGTCGGACTGAATGAACTGGACGTTATCGGCGTAGTCCCGCTGCGGGCCAGGGTTGGCAGGCGGCTTCAGCGTGATCATGCGTCGCTCTGGGGCCCGTTTGACGACGCGAAAGTCCGGGTGCACGTTGCGCTGGATCAACCGACACTGCTGACACGTGTGGTCTGGCCGGTCGGCCACATCTGGAGCCAGACAGTTCAGCGCCTGGGCGATCTCGAGGGCGAAGGTCCGCTTGCCGACCGAGCGCGGGCCCGTAATGAGATAGGCGTGCGCCAGCCGATTCGTCGGTAGTGCTCGGCGCAGCCAGGCCCGCGCATCGGCGTGTCCGATGAGCTCCGTCACATGCCGGTGAGCGGCGGTGGCTGGACCCGCAGATCGTTTTCGACCTGCCGCACACCGTCGATCAAGCGCACTACCTGCTCGACGGCGTCGCGATCTTCTTCGGTGATGACTTCGCCCTCGATGCGCAACCGACCTTCCTGCGCCTGGACCTTGAGGCTGTTGACCCAGACGGTCGGGTCGCCGAGCACGGTTGACTCGACGCGGCTCGCCAGCGCCAGATTCGCCAGCCGTTGATGATCTATCGCCGACGGCTCGAGCGCGCCGCTTTCGACGATCGAGACCACGATATTGACCGCTTCCTCGACGCTGAAGCGGCCCGTGTTCAGCACCAGGTCCCAGTGTTGGGGCTCCATCCAGTCGATGTTGAACAGGTAGCGCATGTAGCCGCCGGTATCGCGGTCGGTCTGACGGATCAGGTCGCGCGCTTTGTCACGCGTCAACGGCCCATGCACGTCGTCGAAGCCGCGCTCCATCACGCGCTCCATGCGCACGTCCATGGGGGCGATGATCTGCAAGCGCAGGACATTACTCAGGCCTTTCAGCAGTTGGCCGCTGCCCAGGCCGACGATGACGACGTCATCTTCTTCCGCCAGACTGGTGATGACTCGCCGCAGCACGCTCGCGTAGCGGCGCCGCTCTTCGTTCAATCGCTCCCAGAAGGAAGGCGACCGTTCGCGTAGCTCGGGCGATCGATCCCAGGCCACGTCAGGTCCGCCAACCCGCTCGGCCAATTGGACCAGCTCACCGCGTTCGACCAGGCGGTACGTCAGCCGTTCGGCGAGGGCGCGCGCAACCGTGTCGCCCAGCGACCCAGGGTGCCGCGAGATCGTAATGACGGCCATGCCCCGTTGCGAGCCATTCTAATATGGCGCGGGCTTCTGTCTATGTACTCACATCGCGGTTGGTCGTATTCGTCATCGAGATCGCCGCGAACCATGCCGGCGTACCGCCGTCGGCGCCCGCCGCGCTGGCCCCGTCTGCCACGTTTTGCTCTCGTGCTCGGCCCTTTGCCATTCGTCATCGTGGTCGTCGCGGGCGTGGCCTGGTACCACTTCGCGTTCGCCGGCTTCAGCGTCCGCGGCGTCGTTGTCGACAGCAGCACCGGTTTGCCACTCGCCGGCGCTCGGGCCTGGTCCACTCGCGGTACGGTCACCGCCGCCACTGATGGGAGCTTCGCCCTCGACTGGGTCAAGCCGCCCGAGACGATCGCTCTCGATGCGCCTGGCTACCGCCAGCAAAGCGTCCGCTTGACGAACCCCTGGGAGCCTCTGGCACCGTCGCTCGAACCGATTGGCGTGGACATCGAAGCTGTCGATGCCGATACGGGCCAACCAGTTATGGCCTCGTTCGGCGATGTACAGACGGCGTCCACAATGCGCGTGGCGCCGGTCCAGCCCGGGCAGAAGTTCAATGTCAGCGCCGCCGGGTATGTGCCAGCGGAAGCGTTCTACTCAGGCCAGGATGTCCTGCGTGTCCCGTTGCATCCAAGACTTGACGGTCGCGTCACCGATGCTGTCAGCGGCAAGCCCGTGGCCAGCGCCCGTCTCGCTTTGCCTGGGCAGGTTCTGAGCACTGCCAGCGATGGCGCTTACGCCTTGAACCGCCGCCCAACCGATGGTCAATTGATCGTCCTGGCGCCTGGCTATCGCCGCGCGAAGATCGACTTCAGCCAGCATCCGTCACTCGACATAAGTCTGGAGCCCAATCCGGTCAAGGCAACCTACATGACCTACTTCGCGATCGGTGGCCAGGACTATCTGCAAGAGATGTATCGGCTGCTCGACACCACCGAGATCAACGCCGTGGTCATCGATGTCAAAGGCGATTACGGCTTGCTCAGCTATCCCAGCCGAGTCCCCCTCGCGCAGCAGATCGGCGCCAACGATGCGCCGACCATCGATGACCTGGATGCGCTGCTGGGCACCTTGCACCAGCACCACGCCTACGCCATCGCCCGCATCGTCGTCTTCAAGGACAACATCCTGGCGCGCAACGGCGGCCGTGCTGGCCTGGATGTCGGCGTCCGCAACAGGCGCACCGGTGGGCAGTGGACCGACGGTGAAGACCTGGCCTGGGTCGATCCATTTCAGCCCGCCGCGTGGGACTACAACACGGCTCTCGCACGTGAAGCGATCGAGCGCGGCTTCGACGAGGTGCAGTTCGACTACATCCGCTTCGCGACCGATCCTTCGCCCGATAACAGCGTCGACGACATCCAGTACTCCCGCGACTTGACCGAGGCCAATCGGGTAGCCGCCGTGAAGAGTTTTCTCACTCTGGCGCACCAGGCGGTCAACGATGCGGGCGGCTTCTTGAGTATGGACACGTTCGGCTACACCGCCTGGTGGGACAACGATGGCGGGATCGGCCAGGACCTGTCGATTCTGGCAGAGAACATCGATTACTACAGCCCGATGGTCTACCCGTCCACGTTCAGCGCGGGTATCCCAGGCCAGATCGGCTACCCGGAGGTCGTGAGCAGGCCGTACGACACGGTGTACCGCAGCCTGAAGCACGTCCAGGAAAAACTGGCCGGCCGACGGGTAGTGGTGCGGCCGTGGCTGCAGTACTTCGACGACTACCCCTGGGCGACGAAGCTGCGCTACGACGCCCCGCAGATCGAAGCCCAGAAAAAAGCCGTCCAGGATTCGACGGCGAATGGCTGGCTGCTGTGGAACGCGGGCAGCCTGTTTCGTCGCGGCGGCTTAGCTGCGAGGTAGGGGCCCCAACCCGCTAGACTCACGCCGAATTGAGCATCGCCCTTCCCAGGCCCTCTAGCGG
>DASYKL010000841.1:0-1885 GCA_035995405.1 Chloroflexota bacterium | reverse complement strand
CGCGCGGCCAGCTCGCGACCCTCAGCGCTGTCGATCGACTCGGGGGCAAAGAGGATGAGGGCGCGATCGCGCAGCGCGTTCTCGGTCTGGTCCTGCGTCGCTTCCACCAGCTGGCGGACTTCGGCGACGGTGAAGCCACGCTGCACCGGCAGCCGCGGCGCGCGGACCTTGTAGCCGCGGAACGGACTGAGCTCGACCTAGCCGTTGAGCTCGGCGCAGCTGAACATCGCGCGGACCGACCGCAGGCGGCTGGCAACGGTCTGGACGGAGTTGCCTTTTTCGCGGAGTGACTGCGCGAACAGCGCCAGCATGTCGGGCGAGATCTGGCGCGGATCGGCGAGCTGCTAGCGCCAGCACGACTCGCGCCAACGCCTCAGCGCCTCGGCGTACGACGTCTGTGCGCGGGGCTTCAGGTTGTCCGTTTTGCAGCGCGCCACGAAGGCGTCGCAGAGCTCTTCGACTGTTGCGTCATGTGACAGATACCACGGTGCATTTCGAAAAATCAGCCTGTCAAAACTGCTATTGGCTTGCGCCATCTATGTGGTTTTGCGCCGGCCATCCGAGTTCAAAATGCCGTTTCAGAGCTGCCGGACTAGGACTCGAACCTAGACAGACTGATCCAGAATCAGCCGGGCTACCATTACCCCATCCGGCACTAGCGACTCCACAGCTTACCAAATCACGCCAGAGCCAAGCGGGGACTGTCACACGCCTGTACGCGCGAGGCGTGCTAGGCTCGACCACCATGGTGGATTTACCTCAGCTGCTGCGGGTGCGGGCGGCATATGCGGGGCGCTTTGATGCTGATGGACGGCATCTCGTTCTGGTGGCCGACCTGGGCGGCGTGCCGCAGGTCTGGGGAGTACCGCTGGCTCAGCAGGGCTGGCCCGAGTTACTCGTCGCACCGCCAGATCGGGCGCAGTTGATTTCTGTCGGACCATTGTCGGGCCAGCTTGTCGTCACGGCTGATGTCGGCGGCGACGAGCATAGTCAGCTGTTGTATGCCGACGGCGAGAGCAGCTCGTGGCGGGCACTGACGGATGACCGCGAGCACATTCACAGCTTCGGCGGCTTCTCGCCGGACGGGCGAACCATCAGCTACGCGGCCAATACGCGTCTTTCACGGTGGTTCGACGTCTATGTTCGTGACCTGCAAACTGGCGAGTCGCGGCGCGTCCTCGAGCACGACTCGACCAACCATGCCGGCCCATTCTCGCCAGATAGCCGCTGGCTGATCGTGATCAGGACCTACTCGAACGCGCGCGACGAGCTGTGGCTGGTCGATCTGCAGGGTCACGAGCCGTCGCGACAGCTCAGCCAACCTGGCCTCGACGCCGTCTACGACGGACCGCAATGGAGCCCTGACGGACGGAGCATCGTCTGCCGCACCGACCTGGGGCGCGAGCTGGCGGCGCCGGCACGGATTGATGTCGCCAGCGGCAAGGTCACGTTCCTGATCGAATCGGCGCTCGAGGTCGATGAGGCGACGGTGGATCCGACTGGGCGACGTCTTGCCTACGCGGTCAACCGCGACGGCGCCGTCGACATCATCGTCCGCGATCTGCAGACCGGCACCGAACGCAGCATCGCTGGCCTGCCGCCTGGCGCGCTGTACACCTACTGGCAAAGTGGCCTGGCCTGGGACAAAACAGGCGACCAGCTCGCCATCTCCTGGACTGCTTCACGCGCCAGCCCGAACGTGTTCATCGCGTCGGCGACCACAGGCGAAGCGCGCCAGGTGACCTTCGCGGGCGGCCTGCAAGTCGATAGCAACGAGTTGACCGAGCCCGAGCACGTCACGTTTCCGACGTTCGATGGCCGCCAGATCCCGGCCCTGTACTACCCGTCGAGCGGTAACGCCGCGAATGCGCCCTGCGTCGTGTTC
>DASYKL010000840.1:0-2386 GCA_035995405.1 Chloroflexota bacterium | reverse complement strand
CGTCGACCAGAACAACGCCCCGGAGGCCGCCACGATGCGCAGCGGGGCCTACACCACGCTGACGAGCCAGAGCTCCGACACCGCCACGACCCTGCTCAAGATCCAGGAGCACCTGGCCGGCCAGATGAGTGACAGCACTGCCGCGATGGCTGAGCTCTCCGTGCGCGTGCTCATTTTTGCCATGATCGCTGCCCTGGCGGTAGGTTTCGCCGTCGCGTTCTTCGTCTCGCGCGGGGTCTCACGAGGCGTCCGCGAGGTGCAACGCGTCATCACGTCGATTACCAATAATTGCGCGACAGCTCTGGACAACGGTCTCGGCGCGATGGCCGCCAACGATCTGACCGTCGCGATCCGACCCATGACCAAACCCATTGAACACTTTGGAACGGATGAGATCGGCCAGACTGCAGAAGTAACCAATGCCCTCTTGGCCAAGCTGCAGAGCATCATGCAGAGCTACGAACAGGCGCGGGCCGGCCTCGGCACGTTGGTCAGTCAGGTCCGCGCCGCCGCCGCGGGGGTTGCCGACAGCTCGGCCCAGCTCGGCACCGTCGCCAACCAGACCGGTGCTGCCGTACAGCAGGTCACCACGGCGATTCAGAACGTCGCCGCCGGCGCGCAAGACACGAGTCGTGGCGCCCAGGAGACCAACGCCGCGGTGAACCAGCTGACGCAGGCGATCGACGGCATAGCGCGCGGCGCATCGGAGCAGGCCGGACAGGTCCAGACTGCCAATGACACGGCAATCCAGATGGCGGCGGGCGTCGACCAGGTCGCCGCGACCGCCAATCAAGTTGCCTCCGCCAGCGATGAAACGCGCACCGCCGCCCAGCACGGTGGCCTCGCCGTCCGCGAGACGACCGCCGCGATGGCCGAGATCCAACTGGTGGTCGGCCAGGCCGCCAGCACCGTCGAAGAGCTGGGCAAGCTCGGTGACAGGATCGGCGCGGTCGTTGAAACGATCGACGATATCGCCGAGCAGACCAATCTCCTCGCGCTCAACGCCGCCATCGAAGCGGCGCGGGCCGGTGAGCACGGCCGTGGCTTCGCTGTCGTCGCCGACGAAGTGCGCAAACTCGCCGAGCGCAGCAGCCGCGAGACCAAGCAGATAGCCGAGCTGATCCAACAAGTCCAGAGTGGGACGCGGCACGCCGTCAAAGCGATGCAAGCCGGCGCGGCCAAGGTCGAGCAAGGCTCGCAGAAGGCCGATCTCGCGGGACAGGCGCTCGACGCGATCCTCTCGGCCGTGGAGCACACCGTCAAGCAGGCGAAGGAGATCGCCACCGCATCACGGGAGATGGCCGTCGGTGCGCGGCGCGTGACCGAGGTGATGACCTCGATCAGCGCGATCGTCGAAGAGAACACCGCGTCGACCGAAGAAATGAGCGCCCAGAGTGGTCAGGTGGCCCAAGCGATTCAGTCGATCGCAGCGGTCGCCGAAGAGCAGAGCGCGTCGACCGAACAGGTCAGTGCGTCGGCCGAGGAGATGAGCGCCCAGATCGAAGAAATGAGCGCCCAGGCGCAAGAGTTGTCGAGCACGGCCGAACAGCTGCGCGACCTGGTAGCCCGTTTCCGTCTCGCCGAAGCGACCCCCGTTGTCTCGCACGGCACCTCCACCAAAATCACCCCGATCCGTCGCGCCGCCTGACAACTCCCACTCCCACTCCCAGCTCCCAGCTCCCAGCTCCCAGGGAACATTTCGCCGCGGTCGACCGTCTTGCTGCATAAAGCGGAGGTTCAGGACAGATATGTTCGCCCCCACAACAGCGACAGTTACCCGCCAATGGACCGCCAGGTGGCGCGCAATTCGGTCCTCGCGAGCCAGGCTCGCCGTTATTGGCGCCGCCCTCGGCGCCACCGCTGTGGTGCTCGGTGGCGTCGCCTGTAGCGCGATCACGTCTCCAGCCAACAACGCGTCGGGCGGGTCATCACCGGCCGCGACAAGCGTACCCGGCAAAGCCGCGCAACCGGGCATTCCCGCTGCGTCACCAGCCCGCAATCTCGCCGTCGGCGCACCAGTTGCGGCCGGTGCCGCTGCTGTGACCAGCGATGCAGCCGCGCAAGCCGCGCCCGCCGCGAGCGCCCCCGGCAACGCCAGCACCGCCAACACTGCAAGCTCCACGACGCTCGAACAGAGTGCCGCGCAACCGCTCGACCGGATGGTCATCCGCACCGCCCAGATGACTGTCGAAGTCGGTGACATGGAAAGCGCATTGGGTAAAGTGCGCGCTATCGCCAGTCGCGGTGGCGGATTCGTCAGCGCCTCGAATACGCGCGTCGAAAAGGTAAACGATCAGGATCGCACCGTCGCCGACCTGACTATTCAGGTCCGCTCCGACGCCGTCGACTCCGCGCTGTCTGATTTACGCGGACTCGGCAAAGTGAC
>DASYKL010000839.1:0-8420 GCA_035995405.1 Chloroflexota bacterium | reverse complement strand
TGATCGAGCAGGTCGGGGATGGGCTGGTCATCCAGGCCTTTGTCCATCACATCGGCCAACGTCGGGCCGCCGATGTACTCGAACACCAGGTAGGGCACGCCTCGCTCGTCCTCACCGAAGTCATACGCCGTAATCACGTTGGGGTGACACAGGGTAGAGGCGGTCCGCGCCTCGCGCCGGAAACGCTCCATGAATTCACCAGAGGCTGCCAGGTTCTCAGACAGAATCTTGATTGCGACCGTTCGTCCGGTGCTCGCCTGCCGAGCTTTGTAGACCACCGCCATGCCACCGTGGCCAATGAGCTGGAGAAGCTCGTAGCCAGGAATGCGGTGGGCATCTTTCGCCGTAGTGGCCTGGGAAGCCTCGGTGCTGGGCGATGCACGCTCCGGAAGCAAAGAGCGAGTAGATGCCGCTGAATGGCGGCCGCGCATGATCAACAGACGAGCGAATTGTCGCTGCGTGAAGGGGAACGGCGCTTCCGTGGTCGGTCGCCGTCCAAAGCTGTACGGCTGGTCATGCGCCAGCACATCGTGGACCGCTTGATCGAGTGAAGGAACCACGTTCGTAGCATCCATGCGGTTGTCTCCCTGTGAGCTGCGTCCTACAGCGCTGCGGCCAGTGTGGCCGGCTCACCGGTTCGCGCAGCAGAAGCCGGAGTACTGCCGAGTCGTGCCGAAGGTACTCCTTCGGCGACGGGAGCTTCGAGCCTGTTGTCTGGGGCGAACCGTCTACCATCCGGGGCAATGGCTCTGCGGGTAACTCTGGCGTGTGGCGCGACTGATCGCACCATGCCGCTCATCAATGGTGACGTCCGTCCGGCCGGCATCGACCTGACCTTTTTGCGCATGTACCCCGAAGAAGTTTTCTGGCGCATGACCCGTCATGCCGAGTTCGATGCCGCCGAAATGTCGCTCTCGAGCTACCTGCTGCGACGCTCTCGCAACGACGATGCGCTACTCGCGATACCCGTGTTCACGTCGCGCATGTTCCGCCATTCCTGCGTCTGGGTCCGCCGCGACGCGGGCATCAACGAAGCGCCCGACCTGAGAGGCAAACGCCTTGGCGTGCCCGAATACCAGGTCACCGCCGCCGTTTGGATTCGCGGTTTTCTCAGCGACGATTACGGCGTGCGGCCCACCGATGTCCATTGGTATAGCGGCGGCATGTACCAGCCTGGCCGTGTGGAAAAGCTGCCCATCGATATCCCGGGCCTCGATCTGAACACCATTCGCCCCGATCAGACGCTCAGCCAGATGCTCGAAGACGGCGAAATTGACGGAATTATTGGCCCCCGACCACCGAGTAACTTTCCTGGGCCAAAGACACAGCGACTGTTTCCCGACTTTCGACACGTCGAGGCGGACTACTTCAAACGCACCGGCGTGTTCCCGATCATGCACACCGTCGTCGTGCGCCGCGAGCTACTCGAACGTGAGCCGTGGGTGGCCCGCAACCTGTATGACGCGTTCACCGAGGCCAAAGCCCGCGTCATGGCGCAGTTGACCGAGCCCGTGGCGTTAGCCGCGACCTTGCCCTGGCAGCTGGCCGAAGTCGAGGAGACGCGGGCGCTGATGGGTGACGATTACTGGCCGTATGGCGTCAATGCCAACCGGGCGACGATCGACACGCTCATCCGCTACAGCTGCGAACAAGGCCTGGCGCAGCGGGCGGTGCCCATCGACGACCTGTTCGCCCCGAGCACGCTCGACGATTACCGGATCTGATCAGGTAATCCGGTTACGGACTGGCTAACGCGGCGGCCTGGACCTCGTCGCGCAGCAGACCCCAGACCCGACCGAACAGCTCACCGTACTGCGCGCTCGATTTGACCTGCTCGACGATGCGCGGCCGGCCGAACACTTCCCGAACGTCGATGATCTCTTTGATCCTGCCGGGCCGAGCGCTCATGATCAGCACGCGGTCTGCCAGGACGATCGCTTCATCGATCGAATGGGTCACGTAGACCACTGTCTTGCGCAGCTCGTCCCAGATCCGTAGCAGCTCAGCCTGCAGGATCAGCTTGGTCTGTTCGTCGAGCGCGGCGAACGGCTCATCCATGAGCAGCATCTCGGGGTCGTTGGCGAACGCTCGGGCGATGCTGACGCGCTGCTTCATGCCACCGGACAGTTGATGCGGCAGCGCATCCTCGAAGCCGACCAGACCCACTTTGCGGATGAACGGCTCGACGACGCGATAGCGCTCGGCGCGGCCGACGCCCTGGGCTTTCAGACCGAAGGCCACGTTGTCGCGGACGTTGAGCCACGGAAAAATACTCTGCTCCTGGAAGACCATCGAGTTCAGCGGCCGCTCGCCGAGGTCATCGCGGGCGATATCGATGGTGCCGCTGGTCTGTCGCTCGAGGCCGGCCAGGATGCGCAGCAGGGTGGTCTTGCCGCAGCCTGAGGGACCGACGATGCAGAAGAACTCGCCGGGCTCAATGTCGAGATCAATCCCGACGAGGGCATCCACGCGTCGTCCTTTGACAGCAAATTGCTTGTTGATACCCCGCACGCGAACCTTCGCGGAGGTGCTGCCCATGAACTGGACAGGTTAGCCGAGACGCTCGAGCGTCAGGACGACCCCTTCGACGACCGAGCCGGCGATGGTGCGGCCCTCGATCAGGCGGAACGGCTCGCCAATGCTGGCTGGCTCCCAGCCATCGACGGCGGCATCGCGGAGCGCGTCGGCGGCGATGCGTCGGGCGAGGCTCAGGCCATCCGGCGTCCAGCGGATGTTTTCCGCCAGCAAGTTGACGACGACTTCGCGACGCTGAATTTTCTGTCGGGCGGGCACTTTCGGCAGCTGGTCAAGCGGGATCATGTAGCGGCACTGGGGGCAGATGCCTGCGCCAGGCGGTAGCGTTGCGCTGCACTCCGGGCAGACCATCGCCGGCAGCTCCTGGGCTTCCGCAGCGACATCGCCGCTCGGTGGTCGCAGAGCATCTGAGGCTGAGCCCGCGGCTGGCGGCGCGACGAAGATCGCCGACGGCGGTTTGGGTGCCGCTGCCGAGGTCGAGGTCGAGGTCGAAGGCGCTTGAGGGCGCGGCGGAAGGCTGAACGCACCGCTGGACGGGCGGCTGTTCCTGGCTGGGCTGGGCGGCTCGATGCCGGTCAGCGCGGTGCGGAAGGCGCGAGCGAGCTCGCCGGCGGAGCTGTAGCGATCGACGGGATCTTTGACCAGCACCTTGCTGATGACATCAGCGACCGCTTGCGAAAGGTCCGGCCGTGCGATCAGCAGCGATGGCGCTGGATCCTGCAGATGTTTGAGCAGGACGCCGATAGGCGTTTCGGCCATGAAGGGTCGTTCGCCGACGAGCATTTCGTACAGCACCACGCCGAGCGCGTAGACATCTGAACGGTGGTCGATCGGTTCGCCGCCAGCTTGTTCGGGGCTCATGTATTCTGGCGTGCCGATCACGCCGCCCGTGAGGGTCAGGTGGGCGCCTTCGATCAGCCAGGCGAGTCCGAAATCGGCCAGCACGGCTCGACCGTCTTCGGTAATCAGGACATTGCCAGGTTTGATGTCGCGGTGGATGACGCCCCGAGCGTGGGCGTAGTCGAGGCCGGCGGCGACCTGGTCGAGCAAGCCGGGAATGCGGTCATCGTCCAGGCCAGAGTCCATCAGGTCGGCCAGGGTAGGGCCTTCGATGTACTCGAGGACGAGGTACGGCACCCCGCGTTCATCCTCACCAAAGTCGTGCACAGTGATGACGTTGGGATGCCGCATGTTGGCGGCGGTCCGCGCCTCACGGCGGAAGCGTTCCATGAACTCGGTCGAGGCGGCCAGGTTCTCGGACAGAATTTTCACCGCCACGGTGCGCTCCAGGCGCTCCTGGCGCGCTTTGTACACAATGGCCATGCCGCCATGGCCAATCGGTTCGAGCAGTTCGTAGCCGGCAATGCGGCGCGTGGGCATGGTCATGGACACGGTCAGACGCGCGATGATGCATGATGCCTGATCGACAACCCAAGAGTTGGGTACCGACGGCTGGCAGGGTTAGTACTTCTCGCTATTGGATACGCGGGCGGCCGGCGACAAATTACTGACACCAACCCATGAGCACCGATCGTCCCGTTTCGACCGTGGCGTATGCCGAAGATCTCGTGCGCCGCGTCCGCGAGAACGACCCCCAGGCGTTTGACGAGCTGTACTCGCGTTATTCGACGCGTGTATTCGGCTATCTGTTTCAGCGGCTGAACGGCAATGCCGAAGAGGCTGAAGATCTGACTGCCGATGTCTTTACCCGGGTGTACGAGAAGATCGACGCCTTCCAACCACAGGGCGCACCCCTCTCGGCATGGGTCTTCCGCATCGCCCACAACAAGCTGATCGACTCCGTCCGGCGCAAGCCCAAGCAGACTCAGATCACCCTCGACGACGCGCCCGAAATCAGCGCCGGCCCCGTCTTCGGTTGGCTTGACCAACAACTGGCGATGGACCAGATCAAAGCTGGACTGGCCCGCTTGACGTACGAGCAACGACAGGTCATCACACTGCGGTTTCTCGAAGGCAAGAGCCTGGCGGAAACGGCAGTCCTGGTTGGACGCAACGAAGACGCGGTCAAGAAACTGCAGGCCCGCGGCCTGGCTTCGCTGCGCCGCGGCATCGAGTGTCTCAGTGGCTGTTGGAAAGTAGACCTGGAACACGCAAGCTAATCATCCGTTCAACGCAGAACGCGCCACGCGCGTGACGGTGTAGCAAGGTCTAACATTGGGGAGGGCGGCCACGCCGCTCGGCCCTATGGCGCGTGTTCCGTTCGATCCCGCGGTTGACTATTACCAGCTGCTTGGCGTTCCGTCTGGGGCTTCGGCTGAGGAGATTCAGGCCGCCTATCGCCGACTGGCCAAGGCGTATCACCCCGATCTGAACGCCGGCTCCGAAGTCGCCGCCACGCGCATGGCCCGCCTCAATATGGCCAAGTCCGTCTTGTTGGATCGCACGACCCGCAGCGCGTACGACCAGCTACGGCTCACGACGCGGCCGCGCGCTACACCACACAAAGGAACGGTTCGCCCAGCGAACGGCCACGCAACCGCGGCGCCGCCGATCACTGTGCGATACGCACCGGCCGCCGGCAGCGCTGTCGGAGTCGGGCGCGTCCGCCATCGCGTCGTGGCAAATGGCGGGACGCACTCGGCAACGCGATCGCAGCTCGACCGCTCGACCGGCATCTTGCTGCTCGTGGCCGTGCCGCTGATCGCGGCGCTGGTGCTGTACGTCTTCGAGGCGGTCCAGCTGTCCGTCCAGCCGTTGCGGGCCGGGCCGATCGACATCAACCTCGCCCAGATGCCAGCGGCTCGTCCAACGGTTCGCGGCGCCGCCGAGGCGGTGTTCATGATGGTGCATGCCCAGCCGCTCAGTCGCGAGCTAGCCTTGCGCGCCAACAACTTCATTCTCGCGCGAGCCGACTCGACGCCTGAGAGCGAACAGCTGCAAGTGGACGGCCGCCGCCTGGTGCGCTCTGCGAACGCTGGCGACAGCGCCACCTGGGACGATACCATCGCCGACCTGTGCCGCCTGGCTGGCCGCTGCTAGCTACCCCGGCTCGAGGCTGGCAAGGCGGTCGCGAATTTTTTCGACCAGGCGCAGCTCGACGCACTTCGCGCCGGCCCTGATCGCGTTTTGCATCGCATACGGCGTGCTCCGACCGTGCGCCACGATGCAGACGCCGTTGACGCCCAGCAACGGCACGCCGCCGTATTCCTCGTAGCTCAGCCGACGGCGAATCGCTCGGAAGGCTGGTCGTAGTCCGAGGGCAAGAGCCGCCCGCAGCGGATTGCGCGTCAGCTCCTGTCGGATCAGATCGGTCATGGTGGCCACGACGCCTTCAGCGCCTTTGAGAAAGATGTTGCCGGCGAAGCCATCCACGACCACGACATCGACCGCACCCGCGGTAACGTCTGTGCCTTCGACGTTGCCGACGTAGTTGATCGGCAGCGCGCGAATCAGCGGCACGGCCTCGCTCAACACGGCGTTGCCTTTGCCCTCTTCCTCACCGTTGGACAGCGTGGCGACGGTCGGCCGCTGCCGCTCCAGAGCGACTTCGGCGTAGATGCTGCCCATCAAGGCGAACTGGGCCAGCCATTCCGGCTTGACGTCAACGTTCGCGCCGGCGTCGAGCAGGACGCACATGCCCTTGAGGGTCGGGACTTGGGCGGCTAACGCCGGCCGCTCACTGGTGATGCCCTCGATGCGGCGCAAGCCGAGGAGCGCCGACACGAGCACGCCGCCGGTATTGCCGGCCGAGACGAAGCAATCCGAAGCGCCTTTTTTCACCAGATCCACGCCGACGGCCATCGACGAGTGACGCTTGGCGCGGACGGCCGTCGCCGGGTGCTCGCCCATGTCGATGACCTCGGGGGCGTGCACAATCTCGAGCAAGTGCTCGATGCCGCTCAGATCGCCTTCGGCGCGGAGCGCTGCCCGCACGTCCGCTTCGCGACCGACCAGTTGAATCTGATAGCCCCAGGCGCGTGCAGCGCGAACAGCTCCTGCAACTGGCGCACGCGGCGCGTGATCGCCACCCATGGCATCCAGCGCAATTCGAACCATCGCCTGAGGCATTATTCACGAACACGGGATGGGTTTGCTCGATGAGGTCCGCGCCGGCGCCGCAACGGTGGCAGCCAATGCGCAGCTCGTACGAATACGGACTGACCAGGTAATGCAGTACGCCGCGTCGCTGCCGATCGAACAGGCGCAGTCGCCCGAGCTTGATCCGCAGACGCATTACCTGGGCGAGCCAGACGCCACGCTGGCGTATGTGCTGACGCTCGATGCCCTGAATTTTGGGAGCGGCTTTTTTCCACACCTGAAGAAGCGGCCAGGCATGTCGGGCTATTTCACCGTGGCCAGTAGCCTCAAGGATCTGTGGCTGACGCAGCGCCCACTCACGGCCGAGCAGATGCAGCGCATCACGGCCGCAGACTGCGTCCGTATCTTCGGCCAGGATTCTGAGAACGCCGTCGCCGGCGAGCTGATGGCGTTGTTCGCCCGCGCGCTGAACGATCTGGGTGTCTTCCTCGGCGAACGCTACGTGGGTGAGCCGGTGAAGCTGGTCGACGCCGCCGAAGGCTCTGCCGAGCGCCTCGTGGAGCTGCTCACCGCGATGCCGTTCTACCGTGACGTGGGTTTCTACAAACGGGCCCAGCTCACGGCGGCCGATCTGAGCACGGCCGGCGTCGCAGCGTTCGACGATCTCGATCGGCTAACCATCTTCGCCGACAACCTGGTGCCACACGTGCTGCGGCTCGACGGCCTGCTCGAATACGACACCGACCTGCTCGCGTCGATCGACCGCGAGGAGCTCGTCGCCGCGGGCTCGAGAGCGGAGCTGGAGATTCGCGCCGGAGCATTGCACGCGGTCGAGTTGATCGTGGATGCCGCACGCCGCCAGGG
This sequence comes from Chloroflexota bacterium, assembly GCA_035995405.1. Classification (GTDB taxonomy): domain Bacteria; phylum Chloroflexota; class UBA6077; order UBA6077; family CF-72; genus CF-72. The sequence continues at coordinate 1,022 of DASYKL010000839.1, read as the reverse complement.
GCGACCCGCCACGGCAATGCAGCTCGACTACGTGTTGTGGAACCGCGGCCAACAGCCGTCGTACAAAGCCCAACCGCGCCACCGGACGCGAACGGTGTTCTATTAGACCGATGTACGGATTGCTGTTGGCGATGATGAACCCTCCTCTCGAGAGCGAGGCGGCGTTTAACGCCTGGTACGACGACGAACATGTGCCCAATCGCGTCGGACTTGACGGCTTTCTGAGTGCCAAGCGGTTCGCTGCCGCCGAACCAGCGGGGCCGCGCTATCTGGCGACGTACGAGCTCGAGTCGCTCGATGTTCTCGCGGGCGAGCCGTACAGAAACGTAGTCGCCGAGCGGTCAGCGCGGGAGCGAGACATGCTGGCGCGCATCCCACTGATCGATCGGCGGGTGTACGAGCCGGTCCTGGATGGCGAGCCGTGGACTGCCGAGCCGCCGTACGTGCTGCTGGTGGCTATGACACCGCGGGTCGGTGGTGAGGACGACTTCGTGAGCTGGTATCGCGAGGAGCATATTCGGCTGCTGCTGGCCGTTCGTGGCTGGCGACGCGTGCGGCTGTTTCGTCAGCTCGAAGGTGATGGCCCAGCATTTCTGGCTGTGCATGAGCTTGAATCGCCCAACGTCTTTGATGAGCCGGCGTACCAGGCTGCGATCTCGACACCATGGCGCGGCAGAATCCGCTCGAGCGTGACTCGCTACGAGCGGAACCTGTTCAAACTGCGGCGTAGCTTCCTCTGAGCGGTGAGCGGCTATTCGGCGCCGCCACCGACGGGCATCGGCACAGGGCTTCGCTCTGGCACCCGTGGCGCATCAGGCTCTGCAACGTGTGGTTGGCGTGACGGTCGACGCAGTGGCAGATGCACCAGGAGCTGCAGCACTCGTGGGGCACGCGCAAACAGGCCGGTGAAATCGTCCATGATGGTGTAGACGGCTGGAATAAGGACCAGCGTCAACAAGGTACTGGTGAGCAGCCCGCCGATCACTGTGACAGCCATGGGCGCGCGCCATTCGCTGCCTTCG
>DASYKL010000838.1:0-14824 GCA_035995405.1 Chloroflexota bacterium | reverse complement strand
ATGGTAGCCTGGCGGACGGGAGGACCTGGGTCGTGTTGAGCAAAGTGGACAACGAGGCGCTGACGAGAGTCGGCCCTGGCACCGCGATGGGCAACCTGATGAGGCAGTATTGGCTGCCCGCGCTGCTCTCGCGTGAGCTGCCCACTGCGGACAGCGACCCTGTCAGAGTCATGCTGCTCGGCGAGCAGCTGATCGCCTTCCGCGACTCGTCTGGCCAGGTCGGCTTGGTCGCCAACAACTGCCCCCACCGCGGAGCATCCCTGTTCTTTGGCCGCAACGAAGAAAGCGGCTTACGCTGCGTCTACCACGGCTGGAAGTTCGCACTCGACGGCACGTGCGTCGACATGCCCAACGAGCCTGCCGAATCCGATTTTCGCACCAAAGTCAAAGCCGTCGCGTATCCGTGCCGCGAGCGGGGCGGCATCGTGTGGGCCTATCTCGGCACGTCGAGCGTTCCGCCACCCCTGCCTGACATCGAAGCCAACCTGCTGCCCGATGGCGTCGCCCAGGCCGACGCGGTCCAGCGTGAGTGCAACTGGCTGCAGGCACTCGAGGGTGATATCGATACCAGCCACCTCGGCTTTCTTCACATGGGTGCCCTCGAGCCGCAGATGATGGAACCTGGCACGTTCGGCTACTACACGGTGGCCGACCGTCGACCGCGCTACGCCATCGTCGATACCGACGGCGGGACGATGTACGGTGCCTACCGGCCGGCGGCTCCGCCAATGAACTACTGGCGGATTGCCCAGTTCTTGTTCCCGTGCTTCGCGCTGATTCCGGGTGGCGTGCTCGGTCGCGAGATCCTGACCCGCGCCTGGGTGCCGATGGACGACACGCACACCATGTACTTCAACATGGGCGCGCCAGGTGCGACGCGGGGCATGGATTTCTCGGAAACACTGCCCAATACATCCGATTGGTACGGACGTTTTCGTCTGGCGTACGACGCCAGCAACGACTACGGTGTCGATCGCGCCAAACAGCGCAGTCGCGCCTCATATACGGGTTTGAGCACGATCCATCTCGAAGACCAGGCGATCACCGAGAGCATGGGGCCGATCCTGGATCGGACAAACGAGCACCTGGGCGCAGCGGACAGCATGGTGATTCGCACGCGTCGGCGATTGCTGGCGGCGGTGCAGGCATTAGCCGACCATGGCACGGAGCCGCCCGGTGTCAGTGACCCCAGCGTTTATCAGACGCGGTCGGGGAGTGTCTTTTTGCCCCAGGATGCGGACTGGATCGAGGCGACCAAGCATTTACGGCAAGCCTTCGTCGACCATCCGGAGCTGGATCCGAATCCCAAACTGGCGGTGTGATGCAGGACGCGGCGGTACAAATCGACGACGTCACGCACACATTCCTGGCGCCGGGCGCGACGCAGCCGCTAACCGTCCTGACCAACGTGTCGCTGACGGTGGAGGCGCGGACCTTCGTGTCGATTGTCGGACCGAGTGGCTGTGGCAAGACGACGTTGCTGCGTATCATCGACGGCTTGATCGAGCCGAGCGGGGGCGAAGTCCGCATCGATGGTCAGGTGGTGCGTGGCACCGCTCGCGGACGCGCGATGGTCTTCCAGGATGCCGACCTGTTGCCATGGCGAACCGCCCTGGATAATGTGGTATTCGGTCAGGAAGTCCAGGGGGTTCCCAAAAAGGAGCGGCTGGAGCGAGCACAGGCGATTATTGCGCGCGTTGGCTTGCGCGGGTTCGAGCACCATTATCCGTTTCAGCTCTCAGGTGGTATGCGGCAGCGGGTTGGGCTGGCGCGGGCGTTGAGCACCGGACCGCGACTGTTGTTGATGGACGAGCCGTTTGGGGCGCTCGATGCGCAGACGCGCGAGGACATGCAAGGCGAGCTGCTCCGCTTGTGGGAGCAGGACAAGGTGACGGTCGTGTTCATCACGCACGGGGTGGATGAGGCGATCCTGCTCAGTGACTACGTGGTGGTGCTGAGTCAGCGACCGGGGACCGTACGTGAGGTGTTGAAGATCGACCTGGCGCGGCCACGCGCAGACGAGGAAGATCTGCGCGGCGACCCGCGCTTCGCCGAGTACCGCCGGCAGATCAATCAACTGTTGCGTTCGGCGCGCGAGACGATGCGTCCGACCGAGATCGGTATCAACGGCAGCGCCCGAATCGATGGGAGGGCCCTTTGACCCAACGAGGTCGCGATGAATGCGTCGCCAGAGCGGACGCTGATGGCGGCTAATTCGGCGGCTTCGTTAGCCGTACGACGGGCTGCGCCCCAAACTGTTGGGCGCAAGCTCATTCCTGATCATGTGGTCCTGTCCCTTGGCACCCTGGTGGTCTTCCTGTCGATTTGGGAGATCGCCACGCGGGTCGGTTGGGTCAACTCGTTGTTGTTGGCCAGTCCGTCGGCCATCGCGGCCAGCGCCTGGAGCCTGTTCGTCGTCAAAGGCGACATCTGGCATCACCTGTGGGTCTCCGCTCAGGAATTGCTGCTCGGTTTCGTGTGCGCCGTGATCGTCGGCATTCCGGCAGGTGTGCTGATGGGCCGCAATCGGCTCATCCGTCAGGCCATCGAGCCATACGTGATGGCGCTCTACTCGACGCCGCAAGTCGCATTGTTTCCGCTGCTGATATTGCTGCTCGGTTTTACCGTGCAATCGAAAGCCGCGCTGGTCTTTCTCGGTGCGGTATTTCCGATCGTCATCAATACGACGGCCGGCGTGATCGGTACAGACCCGCGCATGCTCGAGATGGCTCGTTCCTTCACGGCCACTGAAGGCGCCATCTTCCGCAAAGTAATTCTGCCTGGCGCGTTACCGACGATCTCGACGGGGTTGCGTCTGGCGGTCGGCCGCGCGCTGATCATGGTCTTCGTGGCCGAGCTGGTGTCTTCGACCGAAGGCGTCGGGTATGTGATCACCCGCGCTGGGGCGACGTTCGACACACCGCGGCTCTTCGCCGGAGTACTGGTCTTTACCATTGTTGGTGTCCTGCTTGGCTGGGGAACCCAGGTGCTCGAGCGACGACTTTTGCCGTGGCTCCATATCCGCGACGAGGTCGCGGGCTAAACACGTTTGTTGTTGCAACGGGAGTACCAGACATGCGCTCTTTTTTGCCCATCCTGATGACCGTGGCGGCGCTCGCCGCGGCGTGCAGTCCCGCGGCTGCACCGACTCCGGCGGCGCCAGCCAAGGCTGGTTCGACGACGGCTCCAGCCGCCGCACCGGCCAGGACGGAAACGATCCGTCTGGCGGTTTCTCAGTTGGACAGCAACTTCTACTCGCCGATCTACATCGCTATCAAAGAAGGTTTTTATCAAGCTGAAGGGATTGAGCTGGACGTCAAGCCCGTCAATCCGCCAACCGCCACACAGGCGCTGATCGCTAACCAGTTTGATATTGCCCACGGCGCAGCGCCAGCTTTTGCGGCGGCACTGCAAGGTGCGGGTATCAAGCTCATCTACACCGTGGCCGAACGGTCACCGTACTGGGTCATCGCCAAGCGCGACATCAAGACCTGGACGGACCTGAAGGGGAAGAAGATCGGCGTGTCCTCGACGACGGGGACGCAGGTGGTGGATGCCAGCCGGTTGTTGAAACTGCACGGCGTCAGTGCCGAAGCGGACGGTGTGCAGTACGTCGTGCCCGGCGGGCCGGGCGACTCCGACAAGTACGCGGCGTTGAAGAGCGGCACCATTGATGCGGGGTTCTTCTCTGGATTGGGTGGCGTGCAGGCGGTGCTCGAGGGTTATCCGATGATTGGCGACTTCGCCGAGCTGAAAGGGTTGGACTACACCTTGTGGGCCACCGACTCGTTCATGCAGAGCAAGCCGGCTCTGCTGCAAGGTTTTGTAAATGCGACGCTCAAAGGCGTCCAGATTTACAAGAACAACCCGGAGCGAGCCCTCAAATGGAATACTGAGCAGTTCGAGGGTGATGCGCAATCAGCGGAGAAGCTACGGGAGCTGAGCTCGTCGTGGTTTTTGGCTGACGGAATTATTTCGGACGCGGCGTTGAAAGAGGGCGTTGGGTATCGACGTGAGGCATTGGCGCAGCCGTCGTCTGTGACTGAGGCGCAGATGGTCAATTTCGACTTCGTCAAGAAAGCCAATGAGGTTGTTAGGACCGCGGGGTTCAAACCGTAGGAGTACGACGATGAGTAGAAGAAGCTACGGGTCGGGGGAGCCTGCGGCCCCCCGCCGCCAGTCGTTGCGAGCAAGCTCGCACTCCTTCCCGCGGCGACCCCCCGCGAGGGGCGCTTCGCGCCGCGCAGTGACGGCACAGAGAGGCCTATAACGCGCGGCTGGAGATCATGCCCGGATGCCAGGCACTTTTGCGGATGCAGTGGCCGGCGGCGCTGAACAGCTTGGTGCTCGACTTGCTTAGCCTGCAGACGCGGCGCGGGCGGCGTCGAGGACCCGCTGCACGGCCAGGCCGTCGGCCATGGTTGGGAACGCGGCGTGGTCTTCGCCGCGAATGGCGGACCGCACGTCTGCCACCAGCGCGGCGAAGGCCGGGATATTGGCCATCTGTCCTTGGAGCGGCGCAAATCGCCATGGTTCAAGCGTGACCTCACGCGGCGCTTCGCCAGTTTTGAGGTACGTTAGGGACTCGTAGCCGTCCATGATCAGGGCGCCGTCGGTGCCGTAGGCCTCCGCCCGGGTGCCGGGCGGACCGACCGCCATGCTGACGTCGATGCTGCCGAGTGTTCCGCTCGGACCGAGGCGCATCAACACACTGGCCGTGTCTTCTGTCTGCACCTGACGCTCCACGCCCGCGTCGTCGGTGCGGACTGGGACGAACGTGGCGGATTGCGCCGTGATGTCGTGCGGCTCGCCAAACCACCAGCGGAGAGCATCGATCCAGTGCGAAGCGACCGCGCCCAGTACGCCCCCACCGCCGTCGGGCTCCGACCACCACGAGTACCCCGACTTTTGCGCAGTCGACCGACCATCGCTGCGCCACACGACTCGAGCGAGACGTGCTTCGCCGAGCACGCCGCGATCGACTTCGGCCTTGAACGCAGCCAGGGCGCGGTAATACCGAAACTCGTGATCGACGGCGTGCACGAGGTTACGCCCATCCATCGCCGCCAGCATGGATTCGGCTTCCGCGGCATTCATGGCGAGGGGCTTTTCACAAATGACGTGCACATCGCGGCGCGCGGCTTCGAGAACCATCTCATGGTGCAGGTACGGCGGCGTGGCGATGCTGACCACATCGACGGCGACTTCGTCGAGCATCTGACGGTAGTCGTCGTAAGCATGCGGAATCGCGTGTTGTGCCGCGATGTCGCGGGCGCGGTCGAGGCGAGCGCTGGCGATGGCGACGACGTCGAAACCATCGGCCAACTGGAATCCGGGCAGTTGGACAAGGCCGCCGAAGCTGGTGCCAACCAGGGCGACGCGTAACGGGGGGCTAGGATTTGGGAGCTGGGATTTGGGATTTGGGATTTGGGGGAAGGCTCCCAGCTTTAGAGTGTACGTTACGCGCCGCGGTTCGACCGGAGGAGTGAGCCCCCCAAATCCCAGATCCCAAATCCCAAATCCCCGCTACAGCAGTCGGGCGATCGTATCGAGCAGATCGCCAAGATCGAACGGTTTGGCAATCACGGCAGCGCAGGCGGGGTACGAATCGTGGACGGTCATGCCCTTTCGCGACGCCGACAGGACGATCACAGGGATGCGGTCCATCAAGCCGCTGCGCTTCGTTTCTTTGAGGAATGCCCAACCGTCCAGCACTGGCAGCATCAGGTCGAGCAGGACCAGTTGGGGCTGCCAATCGTCGAGCAGGTCAAGAGCTTGCTGTCCGTCGCCGACATCGCGGACCGCGTAGCCCTCGTCCTCGAGTGCGGTGACCAGCACTTCGCGGATCGTCTCTTCGTCTTCGACGACGAGTACGCGCGCAGGATCAGGCACTCTTGCCAACCGCTCCTGGAAACGGGAGCCAGACGTGGAAGGTCGTTCCCTGATTTTCGCCACGACTCTCGGCCCAAATGCGGCCACTGTGACGCCGCACGATCTCACGACAGATATACAGACCGAGCCCGAGCCCCTGGATCTGCCGCGCAGCGGCATTGGGACCTCGACCAAACGGTTGGAAGATCGTCTCAACCGAGTCCGCTGGGACGCCGATGCCTTCATCGGTGACATCCACCCGGACGCCGCCACCATCATTCGTCAGTCCGACAGTGATTGATCCACCCTCCGGCGAATATTTGATGGCGTTGCTCAATAGGTTGGCGATGACCTGCTCCAGCCGAGCGGGATCCGCTTCCACCTGTCCCTGGCCGACGCTGCTCACCAGGTCGATGCGATGCTGGCCATCACCTCCCAGGTGAGCACTCGTTCGCTCGATGACGTCCGTCAGAAACAACTGCACATCCATTGCCACCGGCCGCAAGTCGAAGTGACCGGTCTGCAGCCGCGACACGTCCAGTAAATCCTCGGTCAACGCCGCGAGCCTGGCGCTGCCCTGCGTGATCTGGACGAGCGCGCGGTCGAGCCGTTCGTCATCGAGCAGGCCTCGGCTGCGACTGCGTTGCAGCAGCTGGGCTATGCCGCTGATAGCGGTGACCGGCGTCCGTAGCTCGTGGCTGGCAATGCTCAGGAACTCGTCGCGAGCGCGGATGGCGTTCTGCGATTCGCGATAGAGCCGCGCATTGTCGAGTGCCAGCGCTGCTCGGCGACCGATCTCCTCGGCGATCGCCCGATCCTGATCGCTGAATCGACGACCTGACTCCGCGGTGAAGATGCCCAGGGCACCAAGCGTTCGACCACGCGCCACCAGCGGAATGTACAGCGCTGACGTCAGACCCATAGCCCGCACCAGAGGCATATACGCCGGGTCTGTGGTCACGTTTTCCAGAGCGTCGATGGAAATCTCGGGGATGGCCACGGTCTGGCCTGTCTTGATGGCTTGCCAGAAGCGCGAGTCTTGCGATGGGCGAGGCGGGTACCGCCGCCGGAATTCGTCGACCAGGGCAGCTTTGGTCGGATCGCGATGCGCGACGCCGGCCTCCTCGATGTCATCACCTTCGACGAGGTACACGACCGCCCAATCGGCCAGCGTTTCGGTCGCCAACCGGGCTATGGCCGACAGTGTTTCCTTCACATCCAGCGAGCCGGCCAGATAAGCACCTGCTTCAGCGAGAAAACGCAGGCGTTCTTCGGATCTGATGCGCTCAGTGATATCGTGGAAGATGCTGATCGCCAGCAGCTCGCCGTCCGGGCCGCGGATCGCGCGGGCACGGGTCAACGACCAGTGGACTTCTCCCGTATCGCCGCGGCGGAACTGGACCACCATTTCAGGCGACGCTTCCCCTCGTAGAGCCCTTTGGGCCGGCAGCTCATCATACGGGAACGGCTGGCCATTCTCGTCGAGGACCGTCAAGCGGGCTGAAATGTCAGCGGGGTGTGCGCCAAGGTACTCGACGGCGGACGAAAAGCCGGCGATACGCGCGGCTGGCTCGTTGGCGTAAATAAACCGATGATCGTTGCCCTGAACGATGACGCCGTCGGCGACGCCGGCCAGGATGGCATCGAGCTGTTCCCTGGCGGCCCGCTCCGCAGCGTAGAGCCGCGCCAGCTCGACGGAGCGGCTGACCGTGAGGCCGACTTTGCGGAGCAGCTCGAGGTGCTGGCTGGTAAAGACACCGGGCTCGGTCGAGTCGACCTCGAGCAAGCCGAAGCGACGCTCTTCCCAGGCCAACGGCACGCCCAGAAAGGCACGAATTGGTGTGGTCGCGCCACTGGCTTCGGCCAGCCGATCGTTCGACAAAAACGGCTGACCAGTTTCGACAATGCGCCAGGCAACGTGCGCACTGCGCGGCAAGCGTTGACCGAGCGCCTGTTTGGTGAACGGGCCTTGCGCAGCGCGGATCACCAGGTCGTTACCTTCCACCAGAGCCAGCGAGCCGCCCGTAAATGGGATTACGAGTCCCACGTGGTCGAGGGCGGCCGTCAGAATGCCGCTCAGCTCGCTCTGGCCAGCGGCCGAAGCGGCGACCGCATGCAACAACGCCGCCTCCTCGTGGCCAGCGCGTTCGCGCTCCACCAAGCGGGCGCGCTCGAGGGCCTGAGCGCATTGAGCCGCGACCGTCTGCATGAAGGCAACGTCGTCATGGTCGAATGGCGAACGAAACGCCAGCGACATGGCGCCGATGGCGCGCCCGCCGACCACGAGGGGCAGGTATGCCCAGGCCTGCGTCGCGGACGGCCGTGCGCCTTCGCTGTTCGGGTACGGCGCGACACCGTCGAACGGCGAATCGATGCAGATCGGCCGACTCTGGAGCACGGCGTCGGCGACCGGGAGGCCCGGCAGCAGCGGTATCGGTCCTGGCGGAGTGCTCGCGGGCGGCTCAACGTTGGCCGCGTGGATCAACTCGAGCGCATCGCCGTCCACATTGAGCAGGTAGACCAGTCCGCGGTCGGCGCCGACCGCATCGATGGCCTCTCCGAGGGCGGCCGCAGCCCAGCCGTCGGTCGAGACCGACTGCGACAGCACGGCTGTCAGCGTCTGCAGTCGAGCGGTACGCGCGGCGGCTCGTTCGGCGGCTGCACGCGCGCTGCGTTCGGCCTGATACAGCTGGACGCGCTCGATTGCCTGAGCGCACTGGCTGGCCACCGCGAGCATGAACGAGCGCTCCGTTTCGGAAAACGTGCGCGAGGCCGCGAAGCTCAAGCCAATAGCGCCTACGACGCGGTCGTCGATCAGTAAGGGTAAGCCGGCCCCGGCGGCGAAGCCGGTGTTCTCGCGGGCGTAGTCGGCGAAACGCTCCGAGTCAATGTCTGCGTCGCGCCACGCGGGAGCCTGACCGCGTACCGCTTCGGTCATCGGCGTGCTGGTGCCAAGCTCCATGGATTGCAACGCGACCACCATCTCGTACGGATAGCCGATGGCGCGAATCAGGTCGAGCGAACCGCCGCTGGCAGACAGCATGGCCACGGCGCCGGCGTCTGCACCGAGGCCGGGTAGTCCGAGCTCGATGATGATCTGGGCGACGTCTTCTACAGTCAGGGCGCGACCGAGGGCAGCCGTGATCGCCTGTAGGCTCGCCGCGCGTGCCGTGCTGTCTACCATCCCTCTATTACCAGTCCAGCCGTCCAGTCATATGGCCGATACCACCGTACCGCGCTTTTGTGGGAGCTGGGGGTTGGGAGTTCGGATCTGGGGGCAGCGCTCAGCGCCTGAGGCGGTAGACGCGGGCCTCGTAAGGGCGCAGGGTGAGCAGGTGGATGGCCTCATCCGCTTCATTTACGGGGTAGTTCGCCAGCACCAGCTCGTGGCTAGCGAACGTGACGTTGGTAGGCAACGCGAATACTGGCGTGTCCGCGCTGAAATTGAGCACCACCAACAGCCGATCGTCCTCGAGTGTCCGCGTGAACGCATAGATTTGCTCGTGCGCATCGAGCAGCAGGTCGTACGTCCCGTACACCACCACCGGGTTCGTTTTGCGCAGGCGGATCAACTGCTGGTAGTACGCAAAAATAGAATTGTGGTCCGCCTGCGCGCGTGCAACGTTGATCTCGCGGTAATTCGGATTGACCGCGATCCAGGGTGTACCACTCGAAAACCCGGCGTTCTCTGAAGCGTCCCAGTGCATCGGCGTCCGCGCATTGTCGCGACTCTTGGCCTGAATCATGGCCAGCACTGGCCGTGGGTCCATCCCCTTTTCGTCCACGAACTCGCGATACATATTGAGCGTCTCAATGTCACGGTAGTCGGCGATCGACTCGAAGCGGACGTTCGTCATGCCGATCTCTTCGCCCTGGTAGATGTACGGCGTGCCGTGGAGCATGTGCAGGAAGGTCGCCAACAGTTTGGCGGACTCCACCCGGTACTGTCCGTCATCACCGAAGCGTGACACCGATCGCGGTTGGTCGTGGTTGGACAGGTAAAAGCTGTTCCAGCCTTTCCCTTCCAGGTCTTTTTGCCAGCGCGTCATCACCTGCTTCAAGTCCAGCAGTTTCCAGGGGCTCAGGCTCCACTTGGAGTGGGTCAGCGGGTCTTTGTCCAGGTCCATGTGCTCGAACTGGAAGAGCATGTTCAAGTGACCGGTTTGTTCGTCGGTGATATCGATGGCGTGCTCGGTGGAGGTCAGTGGCGTTTCGCCGACGGTGAAGATGTCGTACTGGCTGAGGACCTCGCGATTCATCTCCCCGAGGAACTCCAGCAGGCGCGGGCCATGAATGAAATACTGACCGCCGAACTGGTAGCGATCGGGAGTGGTGACGGGTGCATCGGGCAAGCCCGGGACTTTCGACAGCATGTTGACGACGTCCATGCGAAAACCGTCGATCCCTTTGCGCAACCACCAGTGCATCATGTCGTAAACCTCAGCGCGCACGCGTTGGTTTTCCCAGTTGAGGTCCGGCTGGCGAGTGGAAAAGAGATGCAGGTAGTACTCGTCGGTGTTTGGGTCGTACTGCCAGGCCGAGCCGCCAAAAAAGGTGCGCCAGTTGTTGGGCTCGTGGCCGTCTTTCGCGGGCCGCCAGATGTAGAAGTCGCGATAGGGGTTGTCCCTGGCGGATCGCGCGGCCTGGAACCAGGGATGCTCATCTGAGGTGTGGTTGACGACGAGATCCATGAGGAGCTTGATCCCCCGTTGGTGGAGGGCGTCGAGGAGCTCTTCCCAATCGGCCAGGGTGCCAAACTCTGGCATGATGTCGCGGTAATCAGAGATGTCGTAGCCGTTGTCGTCGTTGGGTGAGCGGTAGACCGGTGAGAGCCAGATGACGTTGACGCCCAGCTCGGCGAGGTACGGCACTTTTTGGATGATGCCGCGCAGGTCGCCAATACCATCGCCGTTGCTGTCAGCAAAGCTGCGCGGGTAGATCTGGTAGACGACTGATTCCTTCCACCAGGACGATCTGCGGATACTCGTCACACGTCTTAATGTACGCATTTCGCATTTCGTTCTCGCACTCACAGGAACTTCCAAGGTTGGGTTCGTAGATTCGGTGCAGAGAACGAAGGGAGAACTGTGCCGCTATGGCCTTGAGTACGCCACGACTTCGAACCTGGTCGCCTGGAGCGATCCCGAAACGACTGTTGCTGGTTGGTCTTGCGGGCGCGGTCGCGGTTGGCGGCTCGTATGTGGCCATCGCTGGCAACCCCTTCGCGCGCGACTCACAGGCGCCCACGTACCAGACGGCCGTCGTCAGCCAGGGCACCCTGCAGGTCACGGTCGCGGCGACTGGCCCGGTCACCAACCCGTCCAGCGTGCCGCTCAGCTTCAAGAACTCGGGCAAGCTGTCAGAGATCGACGTCACTACCGGCCAGGCGGTCACGACCGGCCAGACGCTGGCCAAACTCGACCCGACCGACCTGCTGATCGCCGTCGATCAAGCCGAGGCCGCTCTGGCCCAGCAGCAAGCCAACCTGGCTACGGTCACTGGCGGCGCAACGCCGCAGCAAGCGGCCCTGGCGCAAGCCCAGGTCGACGCAGCCCAGGCCTCGGTCGATAACGCCCAAAAGAGTTTGCAAGCGACCGACACCAGCGCCGCAACAGGCCAGACGGCTGCCGTCGCGGACGTCGCGTCCTCGCAGGTCGCGCTCCAAGCCGCACAGAAGGCCGCCCAGGGGACGCAGGATCAGGCAACGGCCGCTCTTCAGGCCGACCAGACGACGTTGACCAACGCCCAGCAGGCCTATCAGGATCAACTGACGACGTTCCACGGCAACTGGGACCAGGTGTCCGCCGCGATCGCGCAGCAACAGGTCGCCGTGCAGAACGCGCAAAAGTCCGTCGACGATGCCCGCGCGAGCTTCGCCGCCAGCCAGGCCGCGGTGGATCAGAGCAACGCGGCCGACAGCCTCTCGGTCAAGAATGCGCAGGATGCGCTAACGAGTGCGCAGACGGCACTGAGCTCGACGAACCAGCAACTCGCGGCAGCCGTCCAGGCTGACCAGGTCGCGGTGCAGAACGCGCAGAAGAACCTGTCGAATGCGCAGGCGGCGGCCAATAACGCCGCTGATGTAGCCGCCGCGAGCAACAACGTCGCGGCAAGGCAGGTGGCGCAAGCCAAGGACAGCCCCACGTCAACCAGCGCCGGCGTCAGCACGTCCCAGGCGCAGCAGGATTTGACGTCGGCGCAAAACGCGTCGACGCTGGCGAATGCGCAGGCGAGCATCGTCACAGCACAGAACGCGTTGAACACAGCGCAGGCGGCGCTGCAGAGCGACCAGGCCAAAAACCAGGGCAGTCTTGTTTCGGCGCAGGCGAACGTGACGACTGCGCAGAACAACGTGAAGACGGCCCAGGCGACGCAGCAAACCGATCAGGCCAAGAACCAGCAAACACTGGTTTCAGCGCAGGCGTCGGTCACGACGGCTGACAACGGTCTGAAGACAGCCCAGGCGGCGCTGAGCACTGCCCAGGCGTCGAATCAGCAGGGTCTCGACTCGGCTCGGGCAAGTCTGGACCAGGCGCTGAACACCGCGTTGGCGGCCCAGGACGCATTGACAAACGATCAGACGAAGCAGCAGGCCAGCATTACGTCGGCGCAGAACGCGGTCGATTCAGCCAGCGCGGCGCTGGCGAAATCGCAGACGGCGTTGCAGAGCACACTGGCGCAGCAGGGGGCGACGGTGCAGTCGGCGCAGAACACCGTGGCTCAGAATCAGGCATCGATGCAGACGCAGTTGGCGACGGCATCACAGACGCTGGCGGGGCCGACACAGCCGGCTCTGGATACGGCGGATGCCCAGTTAGCGAACGCACAGGCGGCTTTGCAGACGGCGCAGAACAACCTGGCTGGGGCGACTCTGGTTGCGCCGACGGGTGGAACGATCGCGGCGTTGAACGGGACGATCGGGCAATGGATCAGTGGCGGGCCGACGAGCTCTTCGTCTTCCACGACGACGAGCTCAAGCTCGACGAGCTCTTCGAGTAGCGCATTTATCACGCTGAGTGATCTGAGTGCGCCGCAAATCAGCGCTTCGATCAGCGAGGCCGATATCGGCAAGATTCAGCCTGGGCAGAAGGCGTCGTTCACCCTGACGGCGTTCCCCGGGCGGACGTTCACGGGCACAGTGGCCAGCATCGTGCCGGCAGGGACGACCACGTCGAACGTGGTGACGTACGCGGTACTCGTGTCGGTCGACAAGACGAACGTGACGTTATTGCCGAGTATGACGGCGACGGTGACGATCGTGACGCAACAAGCGGATGACGCGCTGATCGTGCCGGCAGCCGCGCTCACCTACGCCGCCAGCCAGCGACCCACAGGGACTGGCGCAGCGCGGAGTAGCGCCAACGGCGCGGGCGCGGCCAACGGCGGCAATGGAGCTGGCGCAGCGGCAAGTGGCGGCGGCGCGGCCAATGGCGGGAACGGCGCTGGCGCAGCGGCAAATGGCGCTGGCGCGGCTGGTGGTGACCCAACCGCGGCGGCTGGGAGCGGTAGCTCGACGGCGGCTGCGGGCACTGCCAATGGTCGCCCTGGCTCGGCGGTCATCGTGTTGCGCAATGGGCAGCCGACGCCTGTGTTTGTGCAGGCTGGCCTGTCTGACGGCACGAACACAGTGGTCACGGGGCCGCTCCAGGCAGGCGACCAGGTGATCACCAGTGCTTCCTCCGGGTCCTCGAGCAGGTCAGGCTCGTCAGCTTCTGGTTCGGGGAACATCTTCGGGATTGGCGCACCAGGCGGTGGCGGCAACAACCGACAGGGCCAGGGCGGGCAGCAGCAGCAGCAGCGCGCTGGCGGCGCGCAAGGTGGCCAGGCGGGGGGCGCCCAGGGTGGCCCGCCGCCAGGTGGCGCAGGTGGTGGCCCGGGCGGCCCAGGAGGAGGAGGCTGATGGCCCGCGATGGCACACGGCTCCAGGTCCAGGGCAGCGCAACGGTCGCGGCCCACGACAACGCAGACAAGGCAGTAGCGGCCCAGGCCGAAACTGGAGTCGCCCCAGGCGCGAGCGGCGGCGGCGGCGAGAACGCCAATGCGGCGGCGGACGCGCGCGGTGAAACCAGTGACGCGGCGGCAGCCAACGCGGGCCGCGGCGTTGGTGGCACATTGACAGACGCCGTGGTCAACGGCAAGGCTGACGCACCGGACGATGGTGTTGGTGGCACCACGGCTGGCGCCATTCAGGGCAGCGCGGCGGCGCGGGATGACGCGGGGGATCCGTTTGCTTTACTCGCGGAAGTACCCGTCGCTGGCGCGGCTCGCTGGCGGCTTGTGCAGACCATTCCTTCTGCCTTCTCCGCGTTGCGGGCCAACAAGGGTCGCAGCATCCTGACGACGTTGGGGATCATCATCGGCGTGGCGGCCGTCATCGCGATTGTGGCCCTCGGTGAGGGCGCGAGTGCTTCTGTCAGCAGCCAGCTCGCTGGGCTGGGGACCAATCTCCTGACCATCCAGCCAGGCAGCACCAGAAGTGGCGGCGCGGCAGGTGGCGCCGGCACCAGCATCACCTTGAAAGCCGCGGATGCCGACGCAATCGCGCAGAAGATCAGCGGCCTCAACGGCGTCAGCCCAGTCGTCTCGGGCAACTCCCAGATCATCGCCGGCGCGCAGAACTGGTCGACCCGCGTCCAGGCCGTCGCGCCGCAATACCTGACCATCAACGACTGGAAAATCGATCAAGGCACTGTCTTCACCGACCAGGACAACACCAACTCGAACAACGTGGCGGTGCTCGGTCAGACCGTAGCGACGAGCCTGTTCCCCAACGGTCAGTCGCCGATCGGACAGCTGGTGCGGATCAGGAACGTACCGTTCACCATCATTGGCACCCTCGTCAGCAAAGGTAGCAACGGCTTCCAGGATCAGGACGACACAGTCATGATCCCGTTCCAGACGGGTCAGGTGCGGTTGTTCGGCGCCAACTCCATCAATCAGATCGTGGTCCAGG
>DASYKL010000837.1:0-2619 GCA_035995405.1 Chloroflexota bacterium | reverse complement strand
ACGGCTGCGGGCGTTGATCGGCACGGCGACGGCACCGACGCGCCACACGGCGAACAGGCCAACGACCAGTGCGGGCACGTTCGGCGCGACGATGGCGACGCGCTGCCCGGGCCGGACGGTGGCCGCCAGGCGCGCCGCCAGCCGGTCGACAGCGACATCCAGCTCGCTATAGGTCATGTCCTGCTCGCCCCAGCTGAGCGCCGTGCAGCGCGGACGTTGTTTGACGACAGTGTCGAGCAGACTACCAATGCCGTTCACGGGCCGTCGGTCCAGGTCAACGCCGCTCAGCCAACGTATTTCCGCAGTACCACGGCGCTGTTGAACCCACCGAAGCCGCGCGCTGCCACGAGCACGGTGTTGAGATCACCCGGCTGGGTTTGGGTGATGATATTCAGATCACAGGTCGCCGCCGGAGTGTCGTGATTGATGGTCGGCGGGATGCAGCCATCGCGCATCGCCAACAAAGCGGTCGCAATGTCCAGTGATGCTCCGCCGGCGTACAGGCGGCCGACCATTGACTTGGGTGCGGTGACGGGGACAGTCGTCGCGCGTTGGCCCAACACGCCACGCAATGCGGCGGTTTCCGCGGCGTCCCCTTCAAGCGTCCCGGCGGCGTCGGCAAACACGGCGTCGATGTCGGACGGACTCACACCCGCGTCTTTCATAGCCAGCCCCATCGCCCGGCCGTACTGTTGGCCATCCGGTGCCGACTTGGCATAGTGGTAGGCATCCTGAGTCGCGGCGTGTCCGACAATCTCGCCATAAATGTGCGGGGCGCCGCGCCGTTGAGCGTGCTCGGCATCTTCGATCAGCAAAATGGCTCCGCCTTCGCCAGGGACGTAGCCGTTGGCCCGCGCATCGAACGGCCGGTATGCCGCGCTCGGATCTGGCTCGCCGCTGAGCAGTCCGTTCTGCAGTTGACAGGTTAAGGCGTACGGTCCGATCGGGCCTTCGGTGCCGCCACCGACCACCACATCGACGCCACGGCGGATCGTTCGGCGCGCGTGGGCCAGCGTGTCCAGGCCGCCAGCCCCCTCGGTGACGATCACACTCGAAGGGCCCTTCATGGCGTACTTGATCGAAATCTGGCCGGTTGTCGCCGCGTAAAACCAGGCGATCGATTGGTACGCGCCGACGAACAGTGGACCTTTACCCCACAGGCTCTGGATCTCACGCTGACCGAATTCATTGCCGCCCGATGAGCTCGCGGTGATCACGCTCATCTGGTAGGGGTCGTAGTTCTTGGGCTCGAACCCGGCGTCGTCGAGCGCCATTTGTGTGGCCGCCAGGGCCATCCACGTCCAACGATCGGTTTGCACGATCAGCCGCTGCTCGATGAACTTGGCGGCGTCGAAATCGCGGACCTCTCCTGCCAGCTGAGTGGCGTACTTCGAAGGGTCGAACCGGGTGATCTGCGCCACTCCGTTCTGCCCCTCACGAGTGGCGTTCCAGTACTGCTCGGTGCCGATACCGATAGGGGCAACCACGCCGATGCCGGTGATGACGGCTCGGCGGGTCACGCGCGCAGCTCCGTTGGCCGAGCGAACACCATCGCCGATTGAAAACCGCCAAATCCGCTGCCCGTCGACAGTGCGACATTAACCGGTAGCTGCCGTGCGACGCCGGGGGTGTAGTCCAGGTCGCACTCAGGGTCAGGGTTTTCCCAGTTGGCGGTGGGTGGAATGAGCCCACGGTCGATCGCCAGTGCGCAGGCCGCCATTTCAAGCGCCCCGATAGCGCCGAGAGAGTGACCGATCATGGACTTGATCGAGCTGATGGGAATGCGGTAGGCCTGCTCACCGAGCGATTTCTTGTACGCGGCGGTTTCATGCCGATCGTTCTGCTTGGTGCCGGAGCCGTGTGCGTTGATGTAGTCGATGTCCGTCGGGCCCAAACCAGCCTGGCGCAGCGCGTCTGAAATCGCTTCCGCCATGTCCAGTCCATCTGGCTTGAGGCCGGTCATATGAAAGGCATTGCCGCGACTGGCGAAGCCGACTACTTCACACCAGATATGCGCTCCGCGGGCGCGGGCGTGCTCCATCTCTTCGAGGATCAGGATGGCGGCGCCTTCGCCCATGACGAAGCCGTCGCGATCTCGATCGAACGGTCGCGAAGCGTGTTCGGGATCATCGTTCCGAGACGAGGTGGCTTTGATGGGATCGAAGCAGGCCATGGAGATGGGCGACACGGGCGATTCACTGGCCCCAGCGATCACGATGTCGGCCAGGTCGTCCTGAATGAGCTGGTGACCAAAGCCGATGCCGTCGATGCCTGACGTACAGCCTGTTGAGACGACGGTCGCCGGTCCGTGTGCACCGAACTTGAGTGCCACTTCACTGGCCAGGCTGCTCGGAATCAGCGCCTGATAGAGGTACGGGGTTGCGGCATCCGGATCGACCAGCCATTCCTGTCCGTGGTTGCTAACCGCGACGTAGCCGCTCTCGAGCAGCATGGTGCCGCCGACGGCACTGCCCAGGCTGACGCCCATCCGATCGCGGTCGACGCGCTGCAGATCGAGGCCGCTGTTGTGCATGGCTTCGATGGCGGCGGCGAGGGCGAATTGGACGTAGCGGTCGTTGCGTTCGATCTCGTGCGCGTCGAGTCCAGCGGCTGCTGGAT
>DASYKL010000836.1:0-3372 GCA_035995405.1 Chloroflexota bacterium | reverse complement strand
CTGGCTGAGGCTTCGCCAGGTTTCCTCGCTGGTCCGCTGCCAGACGGGATCTGGTGGCTGACGCTCAGCGCGCACACGCTCGTCTCGTCTCACTGCGAGGTGTCCATCGTGATCCAGATGGGCGCGGAGAGCGCCAGCAGTCTGTCTTGAGGGTCGCGTAATTCGGCGTACAGACTGCGCTCGCCCGACTCGACGCTGACCTCTCGGACGGTGGCGGCGGGGTCGCTGACGTGCGGGGTCCAGCCTCGCTCGGTGACACGTTCGCCAGCCAGCGCACTGGCTCCGTCGGCGGCGCTCAGCCAGAAATCGAGCGGCGGACCGGCTGAAGCGAACAGCCGTCGATTGCGCAACGCATCGAGTACAGCCGCCGTAGACGTGCCGGCGGCGTAGACAAAGGTGGCTGGTCGTGGCTCGGCAGCGGCAGCCGTTGAATGCACATCGCCCGCGCCAAACGGCGCCACGCGGCTGCCCCGCGACAGTGCGGCCCGCCACAGCGCCAGCGGAACGGCAGTGTGAGGTCTGGCAGCCGAGAACACCTCCATGCCGTCGATGGACGCCGGCTGAGTCGGCCAATCCCAGGCGCAGCCGCTGCACAGCGGCGATCCGAGCGCCGCTGGATGGGCGACGCTGAGCACCCCTCCGTCGTTGTGGACGTCTGCGGCCAATGCATCCATGCCGCGCGCTTCGAGGTCGCGCCATTCCGGGACGCTGCGTGAACCCAGAACTACGGCATGCCCGTGGAATGTGGTTACTTCGACCCCCGGGACGAAGATTAGTCCGAGCCCGGCGGCTACTTCGCGGGCTTCGGCGTGGCCCGCGACCGTATTGTGGTCGGTCAGAGCGACGGCATCATAGCCGGCGGCACGGCAGGCCTCGAACATCGCGGCGATTGTGTCGCTGCCGTCGCTGTGCACGGTGTGCAGGTGCGGCTCGAGCTTCAGGACCCGGTAGCCGGCGGCCAGGTACGGACTACCGCCTATCATCGCCTGGAATGGTAGTGCTCGTCTGCCATCGCGGCGCCAGCGCCCTCGCTCCGGAGAACACGCTGGCTGCGTTCCGCCTCGCGATGGAGTCCGGCATCGATTTTTCAGAGCTCGACGTTCACGTCAGTCGCGATGGCGACCTGGTCGTGACGCATGACCCCGTCGAGGATCCGGTCGCCGAGCACGCGCTACCTCGTCTGCAGGACGTGTTCGACCTCGTGCGCGGCCGGATGGGCATCTACGTCGAGCTAAAAGGTGAGCGAACCGGCGCCGCGTTGGGCGAGCTGCTCGCTCACGGCGCAGGCGACGGTGTGGCGCTCATCTGCGGGTCGGCCGAGCTCGATCTGGTGGCCGAGCTTCGGGCCGCCGCACCTGATGTGCCGCGCAGCATTCTGTTCACCCAGGATTGGTCAGGTCGGACGCAGGAGATGATCGACGCCTGTCGGCAGCTCGCTGTGGCCTACGCGCACCCGTGTTTCCGGCCGATCGAGGCGGCTGCGATCGACGCGTTCCACGCGGCCGGCCTGCTGGTCATGACGCCGCACACCAACGATCCCGACGAAGCGCAGTACTTCTTCAGAATCGGTGTTAACGTTGTCGCAAGCGACGATCCGCGCGTTCTGCTGCCACTTCGCGGTTGCTAGGATGACGGCAGTTTCAGGGGGAGCATGTGATGAAGTTCACCAGCCGCCGACAATTTCTGATCCTGGCCGGTGGTGGCTCACTCGCCATCGGCACGACGGCTTTGCTGGCAGCGTGCGGCTCGCCAGCGAGCACGTCCAGCGCACCGGCTGCCACGGCGGCGCCAGCAGCGGCGAAACCCGCGCCTACCACCGCCGCAGCCGCGCCCGCCGCTGCCACAGCCGCGCCAGCCGCCGCGGCTGCGCCGACGACCGCGCCAGCAACAGCATCGGCTGGTGGGGATATCAACCTGTACGTCGGCGGCGACGTCAATATTCGCGACCTGTGGCAGAAGCAATTGCTGCCCGCCTACAAAAAGATCAAGCCCAACGTGAACCTGACGCTGGTGTTTGATGAGCATGCGGCTACCGAACAATCGGTCTTCGACAAGTTGGCGGCGGCCAAGCAAGCCGGCGCCAACTCTG
Source organism: Chloroflexota bacterium (assembly GCA_035995405.1). GTDB lineage: Bacteria > Chloroflexota > UBA6077 > UBA6077 > CF-72 > CF-72. The sequence continues at coordinate 1,283 of DASYKL010000836.1, read as the reverse complement.
GCGTGGATCTCTGGGAGGCCACCCGTTTGCCGCAGGCCGGTGAGGCTGGACTGATCCAGAAGGTCACATCCAAAGAGGTGCCGAATCTCGATAGAGCGCCGAAAGATACGGTTGATCGCTTTGGTGGCTACGGCGTGCCGTACCGCGCCAGCTCCGTGATCCTGGCGTACAACAGCGCGACGGTCAAAGACCCACCCAATACGCTCGAGGCCTTGCTCACCTGGATCAAAAACAACGACGGGCAATTCACGTACAACCCGCCCGACAAGGGTGGCTCGGGTGGCGCCTTCGTCGAGCGCGTCCTGTCGCTCGGTATCCCCCAGGATCAGCTGGCCTTTTTCCAGACGCAGTACGACGAGGGTAAAGAACCGCTCTGGGAGCAGGGCTGGCAGTCGCTCAAAGATCTCCATGCGCACATCTATAACCAGGGCTTTTACCCGCAGGGCAACGTCCCGGTGTTACAGACCCTGGGCAAAGGCTCGATCTCGATGGCGCCGGTGTGGTCGGACCAGAGCCTGTCGTACCTCTCCCAGAAACTGCTGCCGCCGGAAGTGAAGCTGACCCAGATTGACCCGCCGTTTTCCGGCAGCGGGGCGTACCTCGGGATTCCCGCAGACAGCAAATACAAAGACCAGTTGTACGAGATGCTGAACTGGCTGCTAACGCCCGAACCACAGCAGGTGATCGTCGAACAGATCAATGGCTATCCAGGTCTGGATTGGAAATACATGGCGCCTGATGTCCAGCAGAAGTACGCGGACGTGGCCAAGGCGTACAGCTTCCAGTTCAGCCCCAAGTTCCAGACCGATCGCAACAAGATGTGGTACGAGAAGGTCGCCGGTACGCCGCCACCAGCGTGAGGTCCGATCGCGCCGACCGCTGGCGGGAGGCGGCTTTGGGATTGGCAATGGCGGCACCCCCTATCGGCGTGCTGGTGCTGCTGATTGTGCTGCCGGCGGTCCAGGCCGCGACCTTCTCGCTCGGCCTGGTGCCGTCCGACAACCTGGTCTTCAGCACCGGCCAGCACCTGGTCAAAAGCGACACCCCGACCCTGGACGTGTACCGCGACCTGCTCGCCAGTCCGTTCATTAGAGATGACCTGTGGCTGACCGTCTGGATCAGCCTGGTCTCGGTGGTCCTGGTCGCGCTCGTCGCATACGTCCTGGCGCTGTACGTCCGCTTCGGCAGTGGCCGTCTGCCGAGCATCGTGCGCTCGCTGTACCTGGTCCCGATGTTCGTGCCGGTCGTCATTGCCTCCTACGCCGCGATCACGTTCTACGTCG
>DASYKL010000835.1:0-7019 GCA_035995405.1 Chloroflexota bacterium | reverse complement strand
ACGTTGTTCGTGCCAACGAACGCTGGCACGCCAGCCGACCAGAGGCGGTCGAGTGGCGCCACGCGACCATCCAGATACAGATCGGTCCGTGGTAAACACACGACCTTCATGGCCGTTTCGACAAGGCGCGCTAGTGTCCGCTCGAGCTGCTCGTCATCCATGAGGGCTAGCGTGGTGCAGTGGCCCAGGGTGATTCGGCCGGTGAGGCCAAAGGCGTCGCTCACGTCGGCGATGAGTGCCAGCGCGGAGCGTTCGACCGGCATTCCGAAATCGGCATGGATATCGAGCGGAGCGTCAAACTGGCGCGCCAGTCGCGCCGCGGACTCCAGGTGGGCCCGGGTGTCGGCGTCCTGGTAGCTGATGGCTCCAACGACATCGCAGCCGAGGCGCATGGCCTGCTCCAGCAAAGCCAACGTGCCGGGCTCGTCGATGATCCCTTCTTGCGGAAACGCGACCACTTCCAGGTGAAAACGGTGGGCGACGGCATCCCGAGCGGCGAGGACACCTTCGACGCTCCGCAAGCCCAGCAGCGGATCGACTTCAGCATGGACACGGGCGCGGGTGGCACCGAATTGCAAGCACCAGTCGACCAGGCGGATTGTTCTTGCTTCGATCATGGTCGCCGTTTGGTGGGGCTTCTGAGCTCGCACGCGGCGGATCGCTTCGACGAGTGAGACGGCGGAACCATCGTCCTCCTCCAGACCGAAGGCCTTGTCGGGGTGCAGGTGCGGATCGGTCAGCCCGGGCGTCAACAGCTGGCCGCGGACGTCATATGCGTTGTCCGCGGCCGACATGGCGAACTGTCCTGCCGTCTCAACCGCCTCGATGCGCGTCCCGCGGAGGAGCACATCGACGGTGCGGCCGTCCGCGAGGCCGGCGTTCTGTAGCCGCAGCGCAGTCACGGCGCGACGGAGCCGATCAGCGTGCTGAGGAAAACGGTGCCGTTGTCGGCGACCACGCGGCCGCGGCGATACACCGTCCGCTCTTGTGGCTGCACGACGATCGCTTCCTGGACCGACGACGCCCGCACCAGCGTGAAATCTGCCGGATCACCTGGCCGGAGTAACGCCAACGGATCCCCCAACAACTTCGACGGCGCAGACGTGACGTGCGTCAGCCCCGCAAGCAAGCGGGCATCTTCATTCCAGCTAAAGAGATAGCCAGCGAGCGCGACTCGCTCCAACATGTCCGCCTTGCCGTACGGCGACCATGAATCACGCACGTTGTCGGATGCCAGCACAACGTTGACCCCGAGCTGCGACAGCACTTCGGGCGGTGGTCGATGATGACCACCCGGCACATTGGTGATCAATGCGACCGAAGCGTCGGCCAATGCCCTGGCCGTGCGTTCGAGCTCAGGCCGATCGACCATGCCCAGCGCGTAGCCGTGGCTGATCGCGACTCGACCCTGCAAGCCCAGACTTACGGTGCGGTCGGCGATTGCCCGCATGGTGTACGTGCCGAGGGTGCCTGGATCGTGCAGATGAATATCGACGTCTGACGCGTGCCGTGCCGCCAGGCCGAACACGATGTCGAGGTGTCCGTCGATATCGCCGTCACGCGACGCCGGATCCAGCCCGCCGATCGCTTCAACACCCCGTGACAGAGCTTCGTCAAGCAGCTCCGCGGTGCCGGGCGAAGACAGGATGCCATCCTGGGGAAAGGCGACGAACGTGATATCGACCACGTCGCGGTACGTTTCTCGCACAGCCAGCAGCGCCTCCAGCCTCGTCAGCCCGAGTTCCGCGCTGATGTCGACATGGGAGCGCAAACGCGTGCTGCCGTGGCTCACTGCCAGCTCGACCAGGCGGCACGCCCGGACGTACGTGCTTTCGAGCGTCGGATCACGCAGCGCTGCTTTCTCTAACGCGATCCGTTCGGCGATCGATTGTCCGCTGGCATGTGGCCGCCAGTACCGGCCGAGGAGCGCTTTGTCCAGATGGACATGGCTGTCGGTGAGTCTCGGGATAGCCGCCAGACCACTGCCGTCGATCTCCGTTGCGCGTGCGACTGCAGCTGCCGGGATCAGCCGGTCGTCCATGACCGCGAGGTCGCCTCGCCCGTACGGAAGCGCGACGTTGCGAATGAGCGTCGCGGTCAACGGCGTGGTCAACGTCTGGCAGCCAGGTCTGCGGCGGGGTGCAACGTGCGCGGGTTGATACTGATGTTGGCCCGCTGAACGAACTCGATCCGAACGCCGTCGGGATCCAGAATGTCGAAGGAGCGCTGACCGGTGATGTAGCCACCGGGCAGGTCTTCTGGCGCGCTGACTGGTGCGTGGCCTCGACCAACCAGGTCTCCATACGCCGCGTCGGCATCGTCGACCGCGAAGGCAAAGTGCTGTTCGCTCAGGTCTCGCGACGGGTCAGCCGTGAGCAACATCGCCAGAATGGTGTCGCCGACATCGAAAAACGCGCCGGGAATATTGTTGCCAGTGTCGCCGTGGTAGGCGCACGTCAAGCCGAGAACGTCCTCGTACCAGGCGATGGATACGTCCAGGTCGCGGACAAAGACGGCGGTATGGTCGATCCGTCGGACGAGCATGCTTCAGCGTAAGGGCGTGATCAACCCGCGGTCGCTGTGCACTCTAACCAAGGACTGCCTGAGGTTTATTGGCACCTGCGGCCAACAGTGGCTGACCAGGCACGAGTACACCAGGTGGTCCATCCTGGCGAGCTTCGACTGCGCTCAGCAGCCGCTCGACGTAGGGATAGCGCTCATCGAGAAAATCCTGTCGCGTCGTGACGTGCTCCAGCGAGGCGTGCACAATGGCCTGGACCTCTCGCGCCAGGCGGTCTTCGTCGATGCGCGTCGAGCGGCCATGCTCCAGCACGACCTCGCCGGCGACCACTACGGTTTCGACGGAACCTCCCAGCTCGCCCAGGACCAGGCTGTTGATCATCAGGTCCTTGGGCCGCAGGAACAGATCGGCGCCTCCCAGGAGGACCAGGTCGGCCTGGTACCCCGGCTTGATCGCGCCGATTGCCTGACGCATGACTCGGGCGCCACCCTGTAAACACAGCCGCAGCGCCGTTTCCGCCGAGACCCAGTCTGATCGCTGGCCATAGACACGATGCAGAATGCCCGTCAGTTTGACGACCTCCCACATATTCTGGTTGTCATTGCTCGCGGCGCCGTCGGCACCCAATGCGACGGTGGTCCCGGTCGCCAGAAGCCGCTGCAGATTGGCGATGCCGCTGGCCAGCCGCAGGTTGCTGACCGGGTTGTGCACGACCGCCGCACCTGTGCCGGCCAGGCGCCGCAGGTCATCTTCACTCAGCCAGACGCCGTGGGCGCACGAGAGTCTGTCCGACAACCAGCCCTGGTTATCAAGATAAACGACTGGCGACATCCCGAACCGCTCCTGGCAGGCAAACCACTGGGAGCGCGCCTCGAGGACATGCGAGTGAACTCCCACGTCATAGGTTTCGGCGAGTGCGAAACAGCCGCTCAACAGCTCATCGGTACAGCGTTGAGGCGCTGACGGTCCGACAAATGGCTGGACCCGTTCAACCTTGTTCTTCCACCGCTCCAGGAACCGTGTGGCGGCACTGAGCAGCGCGTCGGCCGCGACCGGCACGCGGTCCATGCTGGGCACCGGCAACTCAGGAACCAGCCCGTGGGGCAGCGTCTGGAAAAAATCCAGGTCGCCCATGGACATTGCTACGGCGGCTCTGAACCCCATGTCGACGTAGGCTTGCATCAGCGCGTCCATGCCCGCGTCAACTGTTTCAAAGGGCGCGCGGGCGTGGTCGAGGACCGCTGTGCAACCCGTCTTGAGTTGCGTCAGGGCACTCCACGCCGCCAGCGCATAGAGCGTTCGCGGATCAGGCGGTGGTCCGCCATTGAGGGCGGCGACGATCCACGCATCCAGCGGCAAGCCGTCGCCGTAGCCGCGCTCCAGAATCTGGCTGCTATGGCTATGGGCATTTACCAATCCGGGCATGAGCACCTTGCCGGTCGCGTCGATTGAGCGGTCGGCTGGCACGTCCAGTCTCGCGGCCACCTGCACGATGCGGCTGTCCTCGATCAGTACATCGGCACGCTCGAACGGGAGATCGAGATCCAGCACGTGCGCGTGTCGGATGAGCAAGGAAGCCATTGAGCGAAGGACGGTACCTCACGGCGGCGCCGCCCGCGCATAGGCAGATTGCCCGTGTCGGCTCGTCGAGATTTGGGCAAATGGCCGATGCAACGCTGCCGGACCGGCGGGCAGACTCAGCCCACTGATGGCAGTCGCGCACCCCGTTCCCTCCCAGGCGGACACCGCACCCGCCCTCTCGCTGGCTGAACCGCTGATCTCTGTTCGCGATGTCGGAAAGACCTACAGCACCGGCGTCGTGGCACTCGAAGGCATCACCTTCGACGTGCGACCCGGGCAGTTCGTGTCCCTCGTCGGACCCTCCGGCTGCGGTAAGTCAACGCTGCTGCGTATCATCGCTGGCCTCGGCGGGATCAGCGAGGGGACGGTTCTGGTCGAAGGCTTGCCGCCACGCGAGAGCCGTCAGCAACGCGGCGATACTGGCTTCGTCTTCCAGGATGCGACGTTGATGCCCTGGCGGGACGTGGTTGGCAATATCGAGCTGCCACTCGAATTGCGCGGCGTGTCGCGTGGCGAGCGACGCGCCAAAGCCCTTGAGGCGCTGCAAACCGTCGGGCTGACCTCGTTCGGCCGAGCCTATCCGCGCGAGCTTTCTGGCGGCATGAAAATGCGGGTGTCGCTCGCCCGAGCGCTGGCAGCCGGACCACGCTTGTTGCTGATGGACGAGCCGTTCGGTGCGCTCGACGAGATCACCCGTCAGCGGCTGAACGGGGAGCTGCTGACGCTGTGTGCCCTGGCCGGGTGGACCGTGGTCTTCGTGACGCACAACGTCTTTGAAGCCGTGTTTTTGTCGAGCCGGATTCTGGTCATGAGTCGCCAGCCAGGACGCATCGTCGCAAGTATCGACGTCGACCTGCCCTCTCCCAGACGACCAGAACTTCGCACGGCAGCGGAGTACACCCGTGTGGTCGGACAGGTGATCAGTTGTCTGGAGGACGCGTAGATGGCAACCAGCCTCGCCCAGGCGCCCGCTTCTACTGGCCGCGCGAACACGCGGAGTGCTCCTGATCGCGCCGCTGCACAGCCCGCGGGACGCTTGCGCCAGAGCCTCGCCACCGCGGCGCCCCCGGTAGCCGTCTTCATCCTGTTCGTGATTGCGTGGCAGGTCTTCTGCACGGTGCTGAAGATTCCGCATTACCTGTTGCCGAAGCCGACAGACGTTGTCATCGCCGCCGGCGACAAAGCGGACATCCTGGCAACGGCGCTGCTTTCCACGTTTACGTCGGCGTTGATCGGACTCGGCCTTGCCGTCATCTGCGGCATGTCGGCCGCGCTCGTCATGTCGCAAAGTAAATTGGTCGAGCGCTCGATCTACCCGTTCGCGATTCTGCTGCAGACCATTCCCCTCATCGCCTACGCGCCATTGATCGTGATCTGGGTGGGCGCCGGAATGAACGCGGTGGTGACAATCTCTTTCATTATCGCGTTGTTTCCGATGATCTCGAACACCATCGCTGGATTATCGTCGACCGACCACAACCTGGTGAGTATGTTCGAGCTCTACAACGCCAACTGGTGGCAGCGGATGGTCAAGCTCAAGCTACCGGCCGCGCTGCCGTACATCATGACCGGTTTGCGCATCTCGTCGGGGCTGGCAGTCATTGGCGCGATCATCGGCGAATTCATCGCTGGCATCGGCGGCCTGCGCGGCGGCCTGGGCTATGTCATCGTCAGCGCGGCCAATCGCCTGGAAATGAGCTACCTGTTTGCCGCTGCATTGTGCTCGTCGGTGCTCGGTCTCGTCATCTTCATCGGCATCAGCATGGTCAGTGCGCGCTTCTTACGGCACTGGCATGAGTCCGCCGTACAACGCGAAAACTAATTTGCAAGAGACGCAGAAAGGCAACACGACATGGCCCCCGCAACGACTTCGCCAGTGACCACATTTGCCACTCGACTCAGCCGCAGACGGTGGTTGACGATCGCGGGCACCGTCGCGGGCGCCGGGTTGCTCGCCGCGTGCAGCCCGAGCGCAGCTCCAGCCAGCCCACCGGCGCCGGCAGCGCCAGCACCAACTACCGCGGCTGCGGCTGCCACTGTGGGCCCCGCAACGGCCGTTCGCAAGCTGACCAAACCCGCGACATTGACCGCCAGCAGTCAGGTCAGCAACTGGTTTGCTGAGTCGGCGCATGGCGGTCAATTTGCGGCTGCCCTGAACAAAGAATTCGAAAAGCAGAACCTCGACATGACCACCGATCAGGGTGGCCCCGGTGTCTCGACGGTGCCCCTCGTCGCCTCAGGCAAGTACCAGTTCGGCATGTTCTCGGCAGACCAGATTTTGTTGGCTCGCCAGGACGGAGTACCGCTCGTCGCCGTGTTTGCACCGTTCCAGATCGGCCTCGGTGGGCTGATGTACCACGCCACCAAACCGCTTACTGGCTTCCCGGATCTGAACGGCCGCAAAGTGTACGTTTCGGCCGCCGCAAACTACTGGCAGTATCTGCAGAAGAAATACAGCCTCGATAAGACGGAGCTGATGACCTACAACGGCCAGCTCGCCACGTTTCTGGCTGACGAAGCGGCGGTATTCCAGTGCTACATCAGCGAAGAGCCGGTGGCGGCGGCCAAACAGGGCGTCCAGGTCGGCTATCTCCGTACCGCTGACTCTGGCTACAACCCGTATTCCAACATCATGGGCACCACCGAGCAGATGATCAAAGACAAGCCGGAGGTCGTCCAGGCATTCGTTACCGCGAGTCTGGCCGGTTGGAAGGCGTACGTCGAGAATCCGAAACCGACCCTCGACTCCATCAAGGCGGTCAACAAGGACTACAACGTCGAGCTCGGTGCGGAGTCGGCGTCAATCGAGAAGCAACTCGTTCTTGGTCCGACGAACGATCCACGCGCGATCGGCACGATGACCGCGGCGCGCTTCAAAGACTTGCACGAGCAGCTGCGCAGTGTTGGCGGCCTGAAA
>DASYKL010000834.1:0-2817 GCA_035995405.1 Chloroflexota bacterium | reverse complement strand
CATATACAGGTTCTCGTTGAACATCTGGCGGGCGACTTTGAAATGTTCGGCTTCGAGCTGCAGCAGCAGCCACAACGCCGCGACCGCGACTAAGGCGTCCAGGTGCGTCCCGAATGTTTTGCGCGCCAGAATCGCGGCACTGGTCACGATCAGCCCCAGCGCGGCGAACTGCAGTGCCAGCGGGCCGAACAGGCTCTCGCCCGTCAGGCGATGGGCCATGGCGAGGACATAGGGGTACAGCGGCTGGCCGTAGAACGGCGCGGCGTGGCCCTGACCGCCATCCATCAGCCAGCCGTGGAGCAAGATGTCGCGGGCTGAGCTTTCGTAGACGAGCCAATCGTCGAGTCCAGACAGGATGGTCGCTCGACCAGCGAGGGGGGCGTGGAGGAGCATGCCATGCAGCAAGAAGAGCAGGGGTATGGCGCCGATCGCGGCCGCGAACGTGCTGCCACGACGCCTCGCCAGTGCCGTGCCCGCCAGTCCGAGCCACGCGGCCAGCGTGACAGCGGCGAGTCCGTCGGCGACGACGCCCGCGGCGGTGCTCAACGTGGCCGACGCGGTCGCTGACTGCCAACGCGCGTCGCCGCCGCCGACCGGGACCATTGGCCCGCCTGGGTCGCGCTGCCAGCTCAATGCCAGTCGCGGGACGGTGGCTTCTGGCCGCATGTACTCGATCTGCAACGCGTGCAGGCCAGCGCTCACGCTGACCCGCGCGTCCGCGGCGAGCTGGCTGTCATCCAGCCAGACGTGGGCCGGACCGTTGGCGGTCAGGCTGAAGGTTCGTTCGCCGTCGCTGGCCGCGAGGAGAAAGCCGCGCCAGCGGACAAAGAAAGGCAGCTGGTCGCGGCCGGGCTGCACGTCAGGTCCCAGGTTGAAGCGCGCGGCGTCGTTGAAGAAATGGACGCCAAAGTCTTCGGCCCGCAGGTCCAGGACGGACTCAATACGCGTCGCGTCCGTAAGGCTGGGGAAGTCCGTCGAGCGCTCAGGTGGCCCGTCTGGAGCGCCTTTGGCCCAGTACGAAGCCGCCAGCCCCAGTGGCGGCGCCGTGGTGGCAGCGACGACCTTCAGTGCCAGAGCAACCGCAAACGCCAGCGTCACCCAGCGGCCCATCCGCCAGTCTGGCGAGGGCAACGCCAGAGCCACGTACAGCACCAGGGCCACAAAGCCGACGCCGACGGCCGACAGTGGTAGCCCGCCGAGCGACTGTCCCGCCACGCCAGGCAACAAGGCGACGGCGAGGGCCAGAGCCACCACCCCGACGCGCGAGAGAACACGACGCACAACGACGCGGCGAGTCTAAACCGCCTCGTCAGTCAGCGGCTATGTACGCCGCGGTTAGTCTTTAGGCGCGGGCGCGCCGCAGAGTCCGCACACCCCATCGATGATGCAGTGCCCATCCGGATGCCCGATCGTTTCGATCAGGTGTCCGCCCTCGCTACAGTGATTGCCTTCCACGCTCGGCGCTGTACAGCCAGCCAGGTGCCATTCCACGCGATCGCGTTCGCGACTCGCGGCAACCTGGCTGCCCGTTCGGACTACCGCTCGCCAGTACACGCGTCTGGCGACCGGGGCAGCCACGTCGCGCTTGCCCTTGACGCTGCTGGGCCGCTCGCCGCCGCTACTCGGGGTCGGTTTGGTCGTAGTTGCAGCCATGGTCAGAATGGTACGTCCCTGCATCTAGGATCGGGGTCACACGTGTGCTGCAAGTCAGGGGCCACACGCAAAACTTTATGCGCTTGCCAGCGAGGCCGGCGGCATTTCCTCAGGTGAGTGCGCGACCACTTTGACTGGTCGCCGCAGCCGAAACACCGGGTACAGCAAGCCCAGCAACACACCATAGGCCACATGTCGCACCAGCTCGCCCGTTAGCGCTACCGGCCCCGTCGCACCCACGCCGAAGAAGCCCATCCCCAGGAGCGGCATCGCGACGCCCAGCGATACCAACAAGGGCAAGAACGAAAAGCACAGCCCCTTGAGCCAGTCGGGCCAGTCCAGCGGCAGCCACGTTTCACCCAGCAGCCCGTAAACGGCGCCCCACAAGACGCCGACGACCAGGAATGCCGGTACGGCGATGAACAGCAAGATCGGCTGGACCTCGCGGGCAAACGCGAACGCCAGCCGCGCGGCGGTCTGCTCAACGATCGTCCCCGGCGCATTGAACGCCAGATTGCCAGCCAGGTTGATCACCACGTTCAGCAGCAACGTCGAGGCGATCGTCGCCAGGCCGCCAGCGGCGGCGCCTGCGCGGAGCTGCTGATCGTGATCCGCCGGCAAGTGCGTGGCGATGTGACGGCCGAGGCCCTGCCGCGCGCGATACGTCCAGAACAGGAGCAGCGAGAGCGGCACCAGCGAGCCGAGCAAGCCGAAGGGGATATGGATCTTTTCCAACACGCTGAGCACCGGTGGCCCGAGAAAGTAGCCCAACAGCGTGTAGACCATGATGTACAGCAAGGCTCCCAGGGCCATCGCCGGGAAGAAGACCCTGAACGGGATCTCGAACACGCCGCACGCGACGGCCGTCACGATGCGCAGGCCTGGTACGAGGCGTCCCAGAAAGACCGCCCGCGAGCCGTGCTTCTTCAACCACTGCTCTGCTGTGTCGAGCCGTTCCGGAGTCAGCCGGATGTAGCGTCCGTAGCGATAGACCAATCCGCGACCGGCCATCCGCGCCGCGACATAGAGGAACGTCGAGCCGATGATCGTGCCCGCTTCGGTGACGGCGATTGCTTGCCACAGCTCGACCCGACCCTGACGCGCATGGACGCCCAGGATGAGCATCAGCACGTCTCCAGGCACGGGCACCGGGACCCCGGCCTC
>DASYKL010000833.1:0-1918 GCA_035995405.1 Chloroflexota bacterium | reverse complement strand
CGCAGCCGCCGCTTCGCCGGCAGTCAAGCCAGCCGCCAGCCCGGCCGCGAGTCCGGCTGCCGCGGCATCACCTGTCGCGGCGAGCCAGTCGCGCGCCGTGGCGCCACCGGTGCCGGCGAACATCGTCACTGCCGCCAAGGCATTCGCTGGCCAGAAGATCGTGTACTACGGCGATGGTGTCGGTCCGGCCGGCGAGCTGGAAAAGACGATGACGGATCAGTTCGTCAAGGACACCGGCATTCAGGTCCAATTCACCCAGCGGCCGCAGGACAGCACCGAGTCGTTGGCCCTGTTCCAGCGGTTCTTCCAGGGTCAATCAGCCGATATCGATGCCATGAGCATCGACGTCGTCTGGCCAGGCATCCTGGCTCCGCATCTGGCGGACCTGACACAGAAGTTGGCCGACGAAGCCAAGCTGCATTACCCGGGCATCATCGCCAACAACACCGTCGGCGGCAAACTCGTCACCATGCCGTATTTCTCGGACTTCGGCATGCTGTACTACCGCACCGACCTGCTGCAGAAGTATGGCTTCAGCGCTGCACCCAAGACCTGGGATGAGCTGCAGCAGCAAGCCACCAAAATCGTCGACGGCGAAAAAGGTGCCAACCCGACTTTCGCCGGGTTTGTCTTCCAGGGCAAAGCCTACGAAGGGCTGACGTGCGATGCGCTGGAGTGGGTTGCCTCGAGTGGCGGCGGCCAGATCGTCGACGCTAGCGGCAAAGTCACCATCAACAATCCGCAAGCAGCCGCGATCCTGAACACCGTCAAAGGCTGGATCGGCAACGTCGTTCCGCGTGGCGTCACCAGCTATGGCGAGGAAGAGGCGCGCACCGCATTCGGTGGTGGCAACGCCGCCTTCATGCGCAACTGGCCATACGCCTACACGCCGAGCCAGGCAGCGGACTCGCCCGTCAAAGGCAAGTTCGATGTTGGCCCACTGCCAGCCAACGCCGGTGGCAAACCAAGTGGCACGATCGGCGGCTGGGGTCAGGCCGTGTCGAAGTACTCCAAGGCGCAGGATGCAGCCATTCAGTACGTTCGCTACGTCACCAGTCCAGAAGTCCAGTTGTGGCGCGCGATCGCCGGTGGTTTCGTCCCGACCATCCAAACGGTGGCGGAGAACCCAGACGTGCTCGCCGTCCAGCCATATCTGAAGAATGTCGGCAACGTGGATCGCGTCGGACGCCCCGCGGGTGTCTTCGGCGAAAGCTACAACCAGGCTTCGACGGCATTCTTCCAGGGCGTCAGTCAAATCCTCGGCGGCGCCGATGCTACGACGATCCTGCCCGACGTCCAGCGCAAACTGCAGGCTCTGTTGCCATAGCCGCAGCTCGCCACGGGGCGATCCCTATCGGATCGCCCCGCTCTTTCCTTTTCAGCGTTTCTTCAGCATTTCGATCGTCGGCACGGGTAAAGCGGGGTGGAGAAGGCCGCGGAGCCTCCAATCCGATCAGGCAGTGAGAAAAACATGAGTGTCAGGGCCGAAACTCGAGCGCAGCCCGCACCGATTGCGATCCCCAAAATCGAAAGCAAGCTGATCAAAGAACAGACCCGTCTTGCCTGGATTTTGTTGTCGCCATCGCTGCTCGTCGTCGCGCTTGTCGCGCTGATCCCACTGATACAAACCATCGCCCAGAGCACCACGAATGCTCGCCTGGCCAGTGAGAGGCCAGTATCGTTCGTCGGACTCGCCAACTACGCCAACCTGCTGCAGGACACGGACTTCCTGCGCTCGATCTGGGTGACCGTCCAATTCACGATCATGACCGTCGCCGTGGAGTTCGTGTTGGGCCTGGGCATCGCCATGGTGGTGAACGGCAACTTCAGAGGTCGCGGCTTTATGCGCGCCGCGATGCTGGTGCCGTGGGCCATTATCACTGTCGTTTCGGCGCAGATGTGGAAGCTCATGTACAAC
>DASYKL010000832.1:0-4187 GCA_035995405.1 Chloroflexota bacterium | reverse complement strand
AAGGCCCGAGGTGCAGGGGCCCTGGCAGCACGGACCGACGCGGCGCCGCAGGCAGCGGTCCCCTGGTTGGTGTCGGCTGTCGCCCGTGACGCGTCAAAGCCAGGCGTGCGAGGGCTCCAAGCGGTGGCTGCCCTGTGGGTCTCGGCGGTCGCCGCATGGCGGTGTCGCCGCCAAACGTGCGAGGGTCCAAGCGCTAGCTGTCCTGGTGGATTCGGCGTTAGTGTCGGCGGACGCCCGTGGCGGTGTCGTAGCCCGACCATCCGAGCGTTGGCTGCGCGGATCGAGCGCGGCCTCGGTGTCGACCGCTGGCGCAGCCAGTGTTAGTGCTGATGGATAGGGCCGCCAGAGCGTGCGGCGTGAGCGCCGATGGGGCGGTGGCAGGTAGAGTCACTCGGGACGTAGATTTCGAGCGAGGTTCATGGCAGGCAAAATCGTCAACCCACTGCTGACCGCTAATCCGCCCTCTCATTGAGGACCGGCTGACTGTGCCCCGAGTTCCGGGGCCACACGAACCAGTGGCGGCGCGGGCCCGGTTGTGCTGGGTGGCGGTCGCTGGGTGCTCGACGGCGGACTGGATCGGCGGACCCTGCTCAAAGGCGCTAGCGGCGCGGCGCTGACTGCTCTCGTGGCAGCCTGTGCGCCAGGTGGCGCCGGCGCGCCGACTCCCACGGGCAGCGCCGCCAACCCGACGAGCGGTGCGGCTGCGCCCGCTCCTACCCGACCGCCAACGCCGGGCGCGACTCCCGGCGGAGCAGCGGCGGCGACACCAGGCGGACAGGCCCTCGTCACGGCGGTGCCGACTGGCGGCGCGAGCGCCGAAACCGTTTATGTCTTCAATGTCGGCTCCAAAGACGTCACGCTGATCGATGCCGCGGCGCGGCAGCCGCGGGAAACGCGGCCGCTCGGCGCGGCCGTCCGTTGGTTATCCAACGAGCAGACCTATTACGACGGCCAGCTCATCTGGACGTACGACTTCCCTGACAACAAGCTGCAGGCGATTGGCATCGATCCGCGCACCGTCACGGTGACCAAGACGATCCCGGAGTTGGGCACCGGCCCGGGCCACAGCTTGATGCTGCTCCCCGACAAGAAGACCGCCGCTATCAATGTCGCAGGCGACAACGTCATCGCCGTCGTCGATGTCGCATCGAGCCAGATCATCCGCAAAGTGCCCACGGGCAAGTTCCCGTGCGATCTGCACTACACGCCGGACGGTCGCTTTGCCTACACGCCTGAGCGTGATCAGGACACCGTGTCCATGTATGACGCGCGGACCTGGGAGCTGCTCAAAACGGTGAGCTTCCCACAGGGCAGTCAGCCGTACATGCTGCGCGTCTCCCACGACGGCAAGGAAGTCTGGGTCCAGACGGGCAAAGTGGACACCAATGTTGTGCTGAGCGCTGACGATCTGTCGACGATCGCGACCTTGCCGACGGGCAAGGGGCCGGTGACGAATTCCTGGACGCCGGACGGACGGTATTCGGTGGTGTCGAACTCGTCGGACACGTTCGCATCGGTATTTGATGCGAAGACGTACAAGGAAGTGGCGCGGCTGGCGGTGGGCCAGGGCGCGTCGAATATCGGCTTTACTCGCGATGGGGCGACGGGGTTCATGTCGGTGACGGGCGCCAATGCGGTGGCGGTGATCGACATGGGCAAGCTGACCGTGGTCACCCAGCTGAAGGCGGGGACGCAACCTCAAGGTTTGATCGTCTTTTGACCGTTCTGGTTGCCAGGGCTCCGGCCACGACGAGGAGGCCGAGGGCAGCTTCGGGGCCGACGTGTTGGCGGAGGACGGCGGCCATGATTGCCAGAGCGGTGGGCAGGGCTGGCGCGCCGCTGCGATAAACAAGGCTGGCGGCCATAATCGTGGCGGCCAGGCGGCTGACGAGTGGGGCGAGGCCGATGGCCGGCGTGCTGGCCACGAAGGTAAGCCAGATCAGGGCCAGGCCGACGAGTAGCGGCCAGCCACTGACGGCTGCGCCCAGGAACCGGCGCGACTCACCGTCGGCGGCGCCGGATCGACCGACCGAGGGTGACAGTACGCGGGCAGGCGTACCGGTGTCGTTGGCCGCCGCGCCGGGGCTGGGGCTGCTTGGCGGGGCGGCGGGCGAGGACCATACAGCGGCGACGAGGAGCACGGCGGCTGACCAGATGGCGCCAGTGGCGTTCGCCAGGAGCGACACGGCTGGCGCAGACCACAGCGTGTCGGCGGCAGCTGGCTCGGAGGTGGTCAACAGGCCGACGGCAATGCCATCGAACGCGAGGAAGATGCTGTTCAAGGCAGCGAATACGACGAGCGCTACCCTCGCGGCGCCGCACAATGTCTGGCCTTGCGATCCGGGCGTAGCAGGCGGCGTGACGGAGAGCCACAGCCGCCAGGTCAGCACCAGGTAGCCCAGCAGCAGGCCAACATGGAGGGGGACCCAGGTGCCGCCTGAGGCGGCGACGCCCGCGGCGATGTTGGCGCCACTCCAGGTGGGATGGACGAGCTCGAGCACCGCCAGCGCGAGCGGTACCGACGCTTCGACGCCAATCGCGACGGCGCGGGAGCTCGTCATAGGCTTGTGGCGCGACCAGAGCGACCTGCCCGACCGGAGCAACGACTACGACGAGTTGCAGAACCACCCGATGTACGCCACCTGACGGGACTCAACTCCGAGCACCAGCGGCCACTTTCCGCACCTTGACACTTCCGACGCGGCGCGCTTACTACTGCGCGATGCCTGATCTTACCGTTCCAGTACCTGGGGCCACCGAGCTACCCGCCTACCTGGCACGGCCAAGCGTCGGCTCCGGGCCCTGGCCCGGTGTGGTACTGATCCATGATGCCGTGGGCATGACAACGGTGACCCGTGAGCATTCTGATCGGTTGGCCACCGCCGGGTACCTGACCCTGGCGCCGGATCTGTACTCCCGAGGCGGACTGATCAAGTGCCTCGTGTCCACCTTGTCCGCAGTCGCATCTGGCCAGGGTCAGGCGTACGAAGATATCGCTGCCTCTCGAGCATGGCTCCGTCAGAGTGACCAGTGCACTGGGCGGGTCGGAGTGATCGGGTTTTGCATGGGTGGCGGCTTCGCGCTCATGACTGCCGCCCAGGGCTTCGATGCGTCAGCTGCCAATTACGGCCAGGTGCCCAGAGACCTTGCTGCTCTCAACGGCGCCTGTCCCATTGTGGCCAGCTACGGGGCCAAGGACCGCCTCCTGGGCAGCGCTGGTGACCGGCTGAAGCGCGCTCTGACCGAGCGGAACATCGCAAATGATGTCAAGACGTACCCGCGGGTCGCCCACGGCTTCATGGACCGGTATAACCTCGGCCCACTTTCTCCAGTCCTCCGTGTCGCAGGATTCGGGTATGACCACGCGAGCGCCGACGATGCGTGGGGTCGCATCCTCCGTTTCTTCGCCGTGAACCTCAGTTGACTCTCGCTGGCGGGCATATGAGCCAGCGGGTCAAACGGTACCCTTGGCGGCGTGGCAGAGCAGATGCGGACGGCTTGGTATGAGCGGCAGGGTGAGCCGGACGAGGTCCTGGTCGTAGGACAACTCGAGCGACCGAGGCTCGAGGCGGGCGAGGTCCTGGTGCGCGTGCACGCGTCAGGGGTCAATCCTTCGGACACCTACGGCCGACGGGGCAGCCAGGCGCCGATGGCGTTTCCGCGCATCATCCCGCATCAGGATGGCGCGGGGGTCATCGAAGACATCGGCCAGGGAGTTCCACGAGAGCGGATTGGCGAGCGAGTCTGGGTTTACGAGGCGACCCTCAACCGGCCGGGCGGGACGGCGGCCGAGTACACCACGGTCCCGGCGCAGCGGGCGGTGCGGCTGCCGGAATCCGTGAGCTTCGACGCCGGGGCGTGTTTAGGGATTCCGGCGTTGACGGCGCATCGGGCGCTCTTTGCCGACGGGCCGGTCGCGGGGCAGACCGTTCTGGTGACGGGTGGTGCCGGGGCGGTTGGCTCGGCGGCGATCCAGCTGGCGAAGTGGGCGGGCGCGGGGACAATCATCGCTACGGTCAGCTCGGACGACAAAGCGCGGGTGGCGCGTGAAGCCGGCGCCGACCACGTCGTGAATTACAGGACGCAAGACGTCGCGGCGGAAATCAGGCGGATCACGTCGGAGGTTGACGCGGGCGCGGGCTGGGGTGTGGATCGGATCGTGGACGTCGACTTCGGCGCCAATTTGC
>DASYKL010000831.1:0-2938 GCA_035995405.1 Chloroflexota bacterium | reverse complement strand
CTCTTCCAGCAAATAGCCGCGCTGGACCACGTCGCGCTGGACTTTCCAATGGTATTTCAACTCTTCGTCAGGCTGCAGCCAGACTTTGACATCGAACGCACTCCGCAGGCGCTCGGTGAAGAGAGGGAACAAACCGCGAATGATGATGATGGGTCGAGGAACGACCACTTCGGGTTCGCCGAACCTACCGCTGGCATGGTCGTAGACGGGCTTGGTGATCGTCTCGCCGTCGCGCAGAGCCCAGACGTGCTGCTCCATCAACCCGATATTATTCATGGCCGGGTTG
Organism: Chloroflexota bacterium; assembly: GCA_035995405.1. GTDB lineage: Bacteria > Chloroflexota > UBA6077 > UBA6077 > CF-72 > CF-72. Next base: position 2,652 of record DASYKL010000831.1, on the reverse strand, counting down.
AGCGCGGTGATTCTCGCTCGTTTGCGACCTTCGCGGTCGAGCGTGTGGTAGTCGTCGAGACAGATGTTGCGGATGTTCTGCTCGCCGAAGATGTCGTAAATGCCACGTGTGAGCGTGGTCTTGCCGGTGCCGCTATCTCCGCCGACGGCCAGCATGACCGGCCGGATGATGGCCATGCGCCCTCTCCTTTCGGTTACCCCGTTAGCTTTACGCCTGGCGGGTGGGCTTGTCGTCGGCTGTTGCGTGAGCAGTCGCTTTCTGGACCTGAACGGTGCGTTCTACGAGACGTCGGAAGGCGAGTCCGGCTGGCTGACTGTGCCGCTCCGCCGGGCACACCAGGAACCACTCGCGGCGGAGTGGCATGCCTTCGACGGGCAGCACGGCCAGACGTCGGACGCTCAATTCGAGATCGATTGCCTGGCGAGAGAGAATCGAGATGCCAAGACCGGCCATAACCACTTGCTTGATCGCGCTGTCGCTGCCCAACTCGACGGCGGTGTCGAGCGGTACGCCCGCCTGGCGCCAGAAGTCCTCCGCCGCCAGGCGCGTCCCGGAGCCTGTCTCGCGCAGGAAGATGGTTTCGCTGGCCAGACGCGCCGGAGCCACCAGTCCACCGCCGACCAACGGATGCCCCGTCTGAGCGATCGCCACCAGCTCATTCGGCATGATCGAAACACTGTCCCAATCTGCTCGCGCGGGTGGGCGGCCCATGACCGCCAGGTCGACCTCGCCGTTGGCGAGGGCGGCGAGCACCACTTCACGGTTGCCGACCCGCAGTGAAACGTGGATGCCAGGATGGACGCGGCGGAAATCCGCCACGAGCGGCGGCAACAGATATTCGCCAGCGGTCGTGGTGCCGATCAGCCGCAGCGAGCCACGTTGGAGTCCGTTGCGCGCGCCCAGCACGGCCTCCAGCTCAGCTTGCAATTGGCCGATTCGCTGGGCGTAGGACAGCACGTCCGCACCAGCGTCAGTGAGACGGACACGGCGGCCGATGCGTTCGAACAACTGGACGCCCAGCGTGTTTTCCAGCAGCTGAACCTGGCGTGAAACCGCCGGTTGGGTGAGGTGCAGATCGTCGGCGGCGCGGGTGTAGTTGAGGTGGCGGGCGACGGCCCGGAACACGGTCAGCTGGTGGAGCGTCAGCGGCGCTGGCACGCCGCTACTATAACGCGGACCCACAGTGTCGCATGCAAAGCATGCATTGGACGTGGGGTAAAGAGCAGCGTAGGTTGGGTACATGGCAGTCGCCACGCAGAACGGTGCAGTCCGCCCACGCTGGGCCGCCGGAGTCGCTCCCTACGCCGAGATGGGCTACTACGACCCCGACTATGAGCCGAAAGATTCCGACATCCTGGCGGCATTTCGTATTACGCCGCAGCAGGGCGTCGAGCCGATCGAAGCCGCCGCGGCGGTCGCTGGCGAGTCTTCCACCGCCACCTGGACCGTCGTGTGGACCGATCGGCTGACCGCCCACGAGCACTACCAGGCCAAGTGCTACCGCGTGGATCCCGTGCCTGGTACGCCGGACCAGTACATGGCCTACATCGCCTACGATCTTGATCTGTTTGAGGAAGGCTCGATTGCCAATCTGACTTCGTCCATCATCGGCAATGTCTTCGGCTTTAAAGCGCTCAAGGCCCTCCGCCTGGAGGACATGCGGCTGCCACCGCATTACCTCAAGACGTTCCAGGGCCCGCCACACGGCATCGTGATGGAGCGGGAATATCTGAACAAATACGGTCGGCCGCTTCTCGGCGCGACCACAAAACCGAAGCTCGGCCTCTCGGCCCGCAATTACGGCCGGGTGGTGTACGAGGCGCTACGCGGTGGTCTTGATTTCACCAAGGATGACGAGAACATCAACAGCCAGCCGTTCATGCGCTGGCGTGACCGGTGGCTGTTTGTCATGGAAGCTGTGCACCGCGCGATGGCACAGACAGGAGAGATCAAAGGCCACTACTTGAACGTGACCGCGGCGAGCATGGAGGACATGTATGAGCGGGCCGAGCTCGCCAAAGAACTCGGCAGCGTGGTGATCATGGTCGACCTGACCGTCGGGTACACGGCGCTGACCTCGATGTCGAAGTGGGCGCGCAAAAACGGTGTGTTGCTGCACCTGCACCGCGCCGGCCACAGCACCTTCACTCGGCAAAAGTCACACGGCGTGAGTTTCCGCGTGCTGTCGAAATGGGTCCGCATGTTGGGCGTCGACCACGTCCACGCGGGTACGGTCGTTGGCAAGCTGGAAGGCGATCCGAACACGACCGCCGGCTATTACGACACGCTGCGCCAGGAAACTGTGCAGCTCAATCCGCTGCATGGCATATATTTCGAGCAGTCCTGGGCATCAATGCCGGGTGTGATGCCCGTCGCGTCCGGCGGGATCCATGCCGGCCAGATGCATCAGCTGCTTCATTATCTCGGCGAGGACGTCATCCTCCAGTTTGGCGGTGGGACGATCGGCCATCCAATGGGCGTTGCCGCCGGTGCGACTGCCAATCGCGTCGCGCTAGAGACCATGATCCTGGCCCGTAACGAGGGCCGCGATTTTCTCAGCGAGGGACCGGAGATTCTTTTGCACGCCGCACGCTCGTGCCCTGAGTTAGCTGCTGCACTGGAGGTCTGGAAAGACGTGACCTTTGACTTCGC
>DASYKL010000830.1:0-2745 GCA_035995405.1 Chloroflexota bacterium | reverse complement strand
GAGAATTGACATGGAAGATCGCACCGAAATCATCGAGACCACCCCCACGCCGACCACGCGCGAAGTGTCCAACGTGGCCCGTCCCGGTACGCAGGTCCGCACCGTTTCCCACTCCACCCCAGCGGCTGAGGTCGAACGCATCGAGGCTGTGGCCTATGACCCGTATGCCAACAAGCGGATGACGGCCTACCGCACGACACAGTTCATCTACTGGCTCTTTGGCCTGATCGAGGGTCTGATCCTGATCCGCTTCGTGCTCAAAGCGCTAGGGGCAAACCCATCTGCCGGCTTCGCCGAGTTCATTTACGGCGTGACATACCCGCTGGTTCTGCCCTTCGTCGGCCTGTTCGGCAGCCCGACCGCCCAGGGCAGCGTGCTCGAGCTGCACTCCATCGTCGCGCTGATCGTCTACGCCTTGCTGGCGTGGCTGCTCGCCAAGCTAGCCTGGATCCTGGTCGGCGATACCCGCACGGCGGTCCACAGTCGAGCCACCGAGATCGACTCCCGCGCCTAAGACGAGGTACTGGCAAAACCCTCGACCAGCCGCTCGAGCACATCAGGCTCGGGTAGCTGGTTCGGGGCGCCCATCGCGAGCAGGAGCGCACCGCCGACGGGCGGGAGCAGCGCGCGCTGCAGCGCGGCAGTGAGGCCCTGTTCGCGGAGGGCCGCCACGAACGGGTCTGCCAGGAGCGCGCCGGCGGCCCACACGCCGCCGCGGCAGACGACACCTAGTGGCCGCGGCGCAGCCGTCGGCCACAGTTGATAGGCCGCCGCGGCAGCCATCACCGCGAGCGCCTGAGCCGCCTGCGCCAGGATCTGTATCGCCGCGGGATCGCCGGCCGCGGCCGCGCGCGACACGAGCGGCGCCAGGCTGGCAATTCGGCCCACTGTGTCGCCAGATTCAGCCGTCGTCCAGGCGATCACCTGCGACACGGTTGCCGACGCGGCAGCCAGGCCCAGGGCGTCGACGACCGCGCGTGTCAGCGCCTGAGGCGCGGCGCGGCCTTCGCGTTCGCGCAGCAGCTCCAGCAGCGCTGCCCGACCCAGCCAGAAGCCGCTGCCCTCGTCGCCCAGCAGATAGCCCCAGCCGCCTGCCCGCGCTTCGCGGCCGTCAGCGCTCCGGGCCAGGGCGATCGAGCCCGTCCCAGCCAGGACCGCGACGCCCTCGCGACCGCCCAATCCACCCCACAGCGCGATCAGCGCGTCGTTCGTCACGCGGATCTCGGCCGACGGGAAGCGGGTGTTCAACTCGAGGGCAATGCTGTCGCGCCGGCCCGGGACACTCAAGCCGGTCGTGCCTACGTGGATCACCACCCGCTGCCTGGCGAGCAACGGGCCGATCGCTGCCAGCGCCCGGTCGAGAGACCGCGTGAGCTGTCGTCTGCCAGCCGCGCCGCCGCCCAGCAGGCCGGCTGATCCGCCCTGGCCAGCCGCCAGAACCTCGCCCTCGGCAGTCGCAAGCGCAGCCCGTGTCCCGCTGCCACCAAAATCGATGCCCACGTACAGAACAGCCATGTGGGCGCCACCAGTATCCTGCACCGTGGCCTGGCCGGGGAACGCGCCCACCGTGGTGGTGGTCGGAGGGGGGTTTGCCGGGCTGTATGCGACGCGCGCACTCGCCCGCCAGGGTCTGCACGTCCTGTTGCTCGACCGGGTCAACTACCACCTGTTTCAGCCGTTGCTCTACCAGGTGGCGACGGCTGCCCTGTCGCCGGGCGACATCGCCGAACCGCTGCGGGCGATCTTGCGCAAGTACCGCAACGTCGAGGTCCTGCTCGGCGAAGTCACGCAGATTGACCCACACGCGCGCACCGTGGCCCTCGAAGACGGCGCGACGTTCAGCTACGACTACCTGGTTCTGGCAACAGGCGCGCGGCATTCGTATTTCGGCTACCCCGAGTGGGAGCCCCTCGCTCCAGGCTTGAAGTCGCTGGCCGACGCTCTCGAGCTGCGGCGGCGCATTTTTCTCGCGTTCGAGCTTGCCGAACGTGCTGACGATCCCGCCGGTCGCGAGGCGCTGATGACGTTCGTCATCGTCGGCGGCGGACCGACCGGCGTCGAGCTAGCTGGCTCGATCGCCGAGATCGCTCGCCACACCGTACGCAATGACTTCCGCCGCATCGACCCGCGGCGCGCGCGCATCGTCCTGCTCGAAGGTGGGGACCGCATCCTGGCCCAGTACCCGCCAGATCTCTCGGCCAATGCAGTTCGAGCGTTGTCAAAACTCGGCGTTGAAGTCCGCACCAACTCCGTTGCCAGCCAGGTGGCAGCCGACCACGTTACGGTCGGCGGGGAACAGATCGCGACGCGCACGACGCTGTGGGCAGCCGGCGTCGAGGCCTCATCACTCGGCCGCCAGGTAGGCGTCGAGGTCGATCGCGCCGGTCGCGTACCGGTGCGGCCGGATCTCCGTGTCGCGGCCCATCCCGAGATCTTCGTGCTGGGTGACCTGGCCACCCTGAAGCAGCGCAATGGCAAGCCGCTGCCGGGCATTGCGCCCGTCGCAATCCAACAAGGTCAGGCAGCCGCGGCCAACATCGGTCACCTTATTCGGGGCGAGCCGACGAAGCCGTTCCACTACTTCGATCGCGGTTCGATGGCCACGATCGGCCGCGCGGCCGCGGTCGGCGAGATCCGCTGGATCCACCTGGCCGGTGTCGTTGCCTGGCTGGCGTGGCTGGTCGTCCACATTTTCTTTCTCATTGGTTTCCAAAACCGAATACTGGTGATGTTGCAATGGGCTTG
>DASYKL010000829.1:0-4506 GCA_035995405.1 Chloroflexota bacterium | reverse complement strand
AGGTCCTGCGTCGCCAGCTCCTGCAGGAAGAGCTAGCGCGCCAGACGACGAGTCGCGCGTCCTGAGCCCAGCCCGCGTCCGTGTTCGCTACGCCGACACGGACGCCATGGGGGTGGTCTATTACGCCAACTACCTGGCCTTTTTCGAGACTGGCCGCGTCGAAGCACTGCGACAGATCGGCTCGGCATACGCCGATGTGGTTCGGCGGGGTGTTCATCTGGCAGTCGTGGAAGCTGTGGTTCGCTATCACCGCTCTGCCGTTTTCGATGATGTGCTCCTGGTGTCGATGCGCGCCACGGATTGTGGACGCGCCCGGTTCACGTTTCGCTATGAGATCAGGCGCGAGACCGACGACGCACTGATCGCTAGCGGGCACACCGTCCATGCCTGCATCGATGCGACCTCGATGAAGGCCGTCCGCCTGCCGGATTGGCTGCTGGCTGATCTGCTGCGGCTGGCATGACTGGCGAGCCGACGTAGCCCAGTGCGCCGACGCTTTGTGGTCCCCGAGCCTGGGCCAGCGGTCGAAGTCGAATTGACCGACGCCGCGTTCGGCGGGGAAGCCCTGGGGCATCTGCCGGACGGTCGGGTCGTGTTCGTGCCGCGCACGCTGCCGGGCGAACGCGCGATCGTCCGAGTGCAGCAGGACAAGCGCGACTTTGCCCGCGGCGAGCTTGAGAGCCTGTTGCAGACGGCACCCGGCCGCGTCGAGCCGCCGTGCCCGTACTACTCGCAAGGGTGTGGGGGCTGTAGCTGGCAGCACGCCGACTATGCAGTGCAGCTGATGCTCAAGACGCACATCGTCGTCGATCAGCTGCGCCGCATCGGCCATTTCGCCGAAGCCGCCGACCTGGTCAAGCCAGCGATCGGCATGATCGAGCCGTGGCACTACCGCAATCAGGCTCGCTTCACGGTCGGTCGCCGCTTTGGCGAGCTGTGCTTCACGTTGCGAGGCTCGCATCGGCTGCTGCGGATCGATCATTGCTGGATCGTCCATCCGCGCATCAACGACGTGGTTGAAATCGCTCAGGGTCGGCTGGCTGAGTTGAATCGGCGGATTCACCAGGTCTCCATTCGCGTCGGCGCCAATACCGGTGAGATGCTGATTGCGCCGGCACTACCGGAAGTGCCCGAGTTGGACAGCGGCCAGCCGTACTTCGAAGAGGAGCTACTCGGGCGACGATTCCGTCTCCAGCCACCGTCGTTTTTTCAGGTCAACACGCGCCGTGAAGCACGCCAGCTGCCAGCCGCCATCCGCCAGGCCTGGCTACCAGTGCCAGCTGACGGCATCAGCCTGGCGGAGTTGCTCGCATTGTTGGTCCTCGACCGCCTGGAACCGTCACCCGACTCAAAAGTGGTCGATGCCTATGGCGGCGTCGGTACGTTCGCCATCCTTGCCGCACCCCTGGTTGGTGAAGTAATCGGCATCGAAGAAGCGAAGTCAGCGGTCCGCGACGCGCAGTACAACGCCCGCGACCTGTCCAACGTCCGCTTCATCCAGGCCAGGACGGAAGTCGCGTTGCCCCTGCTCGAAGAACAGCCGTCCGCGGTGATCCTCGATCCGGCACGTGTCGGCTGTCATCCCGACGTGTTGACCGCGCTGCTGCGCCTGCGCCCCGGCCGCATCGTCTACGTCTCATGTGACCCGAGCACGCTCGCGCGCGACCTGCGCGGGCTCGTCGACGGCGGCTACACGCTAGACGAAGTCCAGCCGCTGGACATGTTCCCGCAGACGTATCACATCGAAAACGTTGCTACGCTGACGCTCTGATGTCGTGGCGGCTGGCGCCTTTTGGGCTGGCGGCGCTGTTTGCCTTGAGTACGGCTGCGTCTGGCGCGGGGCTGGCGCAATCAGAGACTAATGACGCCGGCGAGGCCAGCGCGCGCTTGGCGGCGGCGGCGACGATTCAGGGCGCGACGCGGGCGCGGTTGGGCGTACTCGGCGATGCGTTTGCCTGTCCGGATGCTCGCTTCGCGTCGTTTCGGCGGAGCGACGCCGAACCGCAGTTCGCCGATCAGTGGTACGTCGCCTCGCAGCTCTGGGCGGACGCCGTGCTGTTGCGCGTTGCAGAGCCGCAGCCCGAGGGCTGGGACGCACAGGACTCGCGCTGTTATCTCGACAAAGGGTTCGTCTTTCTCGATCGCCTGTGGGACTACGCCAGCGCCGGCTATTTTCCGCGCGCCGATCCGGTTGGTGGCAACGTCGAGAGCGGGACGCGTTTCACCGACGACAACTTGATCGCCGGCCTGGCGCTGCTCGATACAGCGCGAACCACTGCCGACCCGTACAGCGTGCGGCGCTACATTCATGCCGCCCGCCGTGAGGCCGACTTCCTGCTGCAGGAAAGCACGGGACTGTGGGACACAACGTTCGGCGGCGGATTCTGGTGGAACACCGGTCGTGGGGACTCGGCTGAAGGCAAACCGGCCCAGACGAATGCTCTGGCGGCGCTGTTCTTTGGTCGGCTCTACGCCGCTACAGGCGAGGCCACCTACCGTGATTGGGCTGTCCGCAGCCTGCTGTGGCTCGATACGCTCCTGTACGACCCTGGCCGACACCTGTATCGCTGGAGCGTCAGCTTCCAGGACCTTCCACGCCGCGGTGGCGCGGTCATCAGCCAGCGCTACTTCAACTACGACCAGTCGATCGCGATTGAGGCGCAACTGGCCGTCATGCAGCTCGACAACGATCAAAATCGGCTCGCCCGCGCCCGCGACGTCGGCCGCGCTACGCAAGCGACGTTCTGGTCAGCCGAGCTCGGCGGCTACAACCTGGAGGCTGGCATCGATCAGGTCTTTACGAGCTATGGCGCGTGGACCAGCCTAGGCCACCTGGCGCTGTACGACCGGGACCAGGATAGGTTCTGGTTGGATCTCGCCCGGGCGAATATCCAGGCACTCGAGTCGCGGCTGCACGAAAGCGACAACGGTTTCGCGTACCGCGCCTATCGCTGTATCGACCGAATTGCCACGGGCTGCCAGAGCGGGCAGGCGGTGAGCGTCATTGACCACACCCGCGACACCGCTGCGCAGGCCTGGGTGCAGCACCTCCAGGCCGGCCTGGCCGAACAACAGACGACGTCGACGGTTACTTGGGAGGGTGGGGCTGGGCGCCGGGGACGGTGATCTCGCGTTCGCTGGTCTGGGTCTGGGCGTCCTGGACCATCATCGTCAAGTCGCCGCCGTACTTGTCAACGACGTTATTGATCACGCGACCGCAGGCATGGCAGACGCCCTCGTCGTAAGCCGGGGTGCCCGGTTGGCCAACCTGAATGTGATCCGTGACCTGCGCGGCATCGGTCGTACCGCACACACCGCAGCGCGTTGCGTTGTGCGCCTCAGGCGCGTTGTGTTGAAGCCGTACCACTGTCATGCCCAGCCGTACTGCGCAGGGCGCATGCCACGGCTTATGTGAAGCGGCTCAGCAACCAGCACAGTGCCAACGCGGGCAGTACTGAGAACACGTACAGGCGCGCCGAAAGCACGAGGCTAATCACGCCCAGCAAAACCCAGGCAAGCCAGGCTGGCAGACGAGCCTGGTTCAGGAGGGCGATGGCGTCCGCGTTGAACATCAGCAAGCTCGGTCCGAGGGCCAAAGCGACTCGCGGTATGGAGTGCCACAACGGAATCGAGGTGATCACCAGTGCGATCCAGGCCAGCAGCGTGGCGTTGAACGAACCGCCGATCAGCGGCGCCAGGCGACCGGTGATCAGTGTGAAACCGGCCACGGCCAGAACAGGCACCAGCGCGGCGTTCAGCAGCTCGCCGCGACGGCCCTTTTCCCACTCGTATGGTCCTGGCAGCAGGTAATACGCCGCCGCGATCAAAGTGAACGGCGCCTGCATGGCCGCGGCAAACCCGGTCGGTTCGAACACTTCGACAGGCACAGATGGCGGCGAAGGAGGCGTTGGCGGAGGCGCGTGCGGCTCTTCAGGCGGAGCGGTTGGGCGGGTAGTCCGAGCCCAGTCCTGGCGCGGGGCAGGCCGTGTGCCGACGACGAAGCGCGTGCGGTCGTAGTGCCGCCGCAGCTCGGGATCGCGGAGCACGGCGTAGGCCTCGTTGATCGCTTTAGCGCGTTGGTGGTAGGCGACGCCAACGGCTGGGTCGTCGCCCGCGACATCGGGGTGGTACTTCTTCATCAGTTGCCGGTACGCGGCTTCGACGACCTCGTGGTCGGCGTCAGGGTGGACCTGCAGGATCGTGTAGTAGTCGACGGCGATGCCGTTAGTGCCCACCTTCGGCGCCTCCGTTCTGCAGCTTTTGCAGCTCGGTGGCAAGCTGCTCGGCTTTGCTGGTGGCAGAGTCGAGGTGGGCGTTGGCTTCCTTCAAGGCGCCCGAGTCGGTCACGGGATTGCGCGACTCGGGGCCGTTGGCAAAGGACTGCAAGATGGCGCCCACATCCTGCAGGATGCTGGTAAGCAGCTCGCGGGCACGCTGCACGCCGCTAACCGGCGGAGCGGCGACCGGCGCTGGCGGCGGGCGGAGCGCCACTGGCGTCGCCACTGG
>DASYKL010000828.1:0-3121 GCA_035995405.1 Chloroflexota bacterium | reverse complement strand
GCGGGACCCGGGAAGTGACGTTGCTCAGCCAGATCGTCGAGCGCTACGGGCGTGACCTGCGACCGCGCGTGCTCCTCAGCGAGCTCCTGGTGCAGCTCAATGCCATTGACGGCCTGGAACGGATCCGGTTTCTGACGAGCTATCCGGCTGACTTTGGCCGTGACCTGGTCGATGCCATCGCTGATTTGCCGAAAGTGTGCGAGGACGTAAATCTGCCGATCCAGTCGGGCGACGACGACGTCTTGCGGCGCATGAAACGCGGCTACGTGGTGGAGAACTACCGTCAGCTGATCGGTCGGCTGCGCGAGCGGCTGCCAGCGATCGGCTTGTCGACGGACATGATCGTCGGCTTCCCGGGTGAGACCGACAGTGAGTTCGACAACACGCTCGAAATGCTGGCTGAGTTTCGCTTCGACGTGGTCCACGTGGCCATGTACTCGCCACGGCCAGGCACCGTCGCCGCCAACGACATGGTCGACGACATCGATCGACCCGAGAAGCGACGCCGTTTGCACGAGGTTGAGGCACTCCAGAAGGACATTGCGACGCGGATCAACGCGGGCTATCTCGGTCAGAAAGTCGACGTGCTGGTCGAGGGTGTCTCGAAGGGTCGCTGGTATGGGCGGACGCGGACCAACAAGCTGGTCCACTTCGACGGCCCGCCAGAGCTAGGCGGCCAACTGACCGACGTGGTGATCACCGCGACCGAGCCGTGGTTCCTTGAGGGCCAGCTGGTCAGCGGCGGGACCAACCTGGCCGGTGCGGCTGCGGCTCTCGTCGGCGCTCGCGTGCCACTGGTCGCCTGAGGCGCGATCGCCAACACCGGCTTCGCTGGAATGTTGAACGCTCAACCATTGTTTGGGTGGGCATGACCATCGTCACACCGCAAGTCGACGTCCGCGCCGCCACCAGTCGTTTCGCTACCGACGCCGGCTGGCTCGACTCGCACCATAGCTTCTCGTTCGGCCACCACTACGATCCCACCAATACCCATCACGGGCTCTTGCTGGTCAGCAACGACGATGTCGTGCGACCACGAACTGGCTTCGATACGCATCCCCATCGCGACATGGAGATCATCACCTGGGTCCTGTCAGGCGAGCTGGAGCACAAGGACACGCTGGGCAACAGCGGCCTGATCTACCCAGGTCTGGCGCAGCGCATGAGCGCCGGCCGCGGCATCTGGCATTCCGAAAAGAACAACACGGCCGACCAGGATGTCCACTTCATCCAGATGTGGGTCGCGCCGGACACGGAGGCGATCGATCCTGGCTATCAGCAGCTCGACATCAACAGCGAGCTCGCCAAAGGCGGCCTGGTGCCAATCGCTTCCGGACGAGGACATGGCGCGGCGATCGCGATCCGACAGCGCGGCGCGGTCTTGTGGGGCGGCCGCCTGGCGGCAGGCGAAACGGTCCGCGTGCCGGACAGCGCATTGGCTCACGTCTATGTCGCGCGTGGCTCGGCTGACCTCGAAGTCGCGGGAGCGCTGCAGACGGGCGACGCGGTGCGATTGACGGCGGCCGGCGCGCCGCGGCTAACGGCCGGGTCCGACGGCGCCGAGGTTTTGATCTGGGAGATGAACACGGGCCTCCCTGACTGACGTGGGCCGCGCGTAGCTCCACAGCGCGAGTGCACACGCGATCGCCAGACCGGACCAGGCGACAACCGTCGGCAGGCGGGCGTCGCCGCCGATGCGGGCAACGAACAAAACGTTGCCCAGGGCTAGTGCCCAGACTCGTCCAGCGTGCCCATCGCGCGTCGCCAACAGCGAGGCGCTGACGACGAGGGGAAAAATCGCTTCTTCCATGCGCTCTGGCGAGCCGACCAGCGGCAGGCCGAGGGCAGCCAGGCCAAAGACGACGGCGGCCCGCCGCAGGTGTGGCGGGAGCAACGGCCAGCTCCGCGGCAGGAGCAGCCACAGGGCGCCGTACGACGCGAACAGCAGAAAGACGGCGCGCCCCACGCCATTCGAGAACAGCCCGTCGCGGACCCATTTAAAGAGGTAGGCGCTGGCGTCGGTACCAGAGCCGGGGAACAGCACGGTCAGCAACACGACGACGGCCACCGCGGGCAAGCCAACGATGGCGGCGAGCCACGGTCGGCGCGGGTTCCAGGCCGCCGCGGCGGCTGCCAGGGCGGCCAGCACGACCACCTCTTTGGCGACAACGCCGACCGCCGCAAGGGCAGCCGCGATAGCCCAACGCTGATGAACCGTGGCCAGCCAGACAGCGGCGACGAACGCCAGGGCGAGTGGGTCGATCAAGCCGTACTCGCGCAGATTGGGGGCGACGACCCACGTGCCGAACACGAGTGGGATGGCTGCCAGTGCACGATGCTCGTCCCTGATCAGCGCCCGCGCGGCCAGCCACGTCAGCACAGCCGTGATGGCCAGCGACACCGTCGTCAGGACGAAGAAGCCGGTTTGCGTCTCGAGCGGCAGAGCGCGGACGATCAGCGGACCAAGCAGCCGCCGCTCGTGCCAGCTGGACGCGCCATGCTGCAGGTTGTTGCGGACGAATTCGATGTAGTGCTGACCATCGCCGGTGAGTGGAGCGGCGGGAATGAGCCAGATCAGCACGGCGAGGCCAAGTCCGGTCACAGCAAGCGCGCGCATGACAAGCACGGCTGTGCAGCGTACCGGTCCGTTAAGGTGTGCCTACATTCTTTTGCCGCGTGACTGTGCCGTGTGCTGTGTGCTGTCTGCTGTGCAAAGGTGAAGCTCTGCAGTAAGTGGGGGTCCTTGACCCGTGTTGATGAAGCTCTCGGCGCTGCTCGTTCTGTCACTTGTCGCCGGCTGTCAGTCAGCCGTACCTCCAGCCGCCGCGCCGACCGCTGCGCCGCCGCCCTCTGCGGCGGCCCCAACCCCGGCGCTTACGGCACGCGTGCTGGCCGTCGGCATTCCAGGGGCGAACGCGGTCGCGCCGGTCGGCAAATTCCATCCGGGCGGGCCTATCCACGATAAGCCCGATTTCGCGGCGTATACCCAGGCCGGGCGAGTGCTCGACCCGGAGCGGATTCTTGTAGCCAGCTCGTCGAACTTCGGCGCGCCCAGGGCGCGCGACGACCAACCCGAAGCGAGCGCGTTGTCAATCGATGTGCGCGGCAGCGTCACGTTGGT
>DASYKL010000827.1:0-16194 GCA_035995405.1 Chloroflexota bacterium | reverse complement strand
CACTCGGATCTCCTGTGCGACAACGGCAAAACCGCGTCCGTGCTCACCCGCGCGGGTTGCTTCGATGGCCGCGTTGAGCGCCAGCATGTTCGATTGGTCGGCCAGGTCACCGACAGTGGCGATGATCTCGCCAATCTGCTGGCTCTGCTCCGAGAGAGCCAGTATCTGGTCGGCAATCGACTCGACCTTTTCGCGAATGTGGGCCATGCCGCCCGTGGCGTCCTGGACGGCCGTTACACCCGCGGTGGCGATGCGATCTGCCTCGCGGGCCGTAGCAGCGACCGATTCGGCCAGCTGCGTTGCCTGCTGTGCAGACGCTTTGACTTGTTCGACGGTCGCACTCGTTTCGGCGATGGCGGCCGATTGCGCCGTGGCTCCCGCCGATTGCTGTGCGACCGCGGACAGAATCGCCTCGCCCGCCCCAGAAAGGCTGTACGCACCACTTTGCACTTCGCCGGTCAACTGCCGAAGCTGGACCAGCATCGTGCCAAACGCGTCCGCCATTTCCCCGAGCTCATCCTGAGAAGTGACGGTGATTGTCTGGTCGAGGTTGCCAGTAGCCAGGGCACGAGCGGCATCGGCGACCTGCCGGACAGCCGATGCAATCGGACGTGTCAGCAACACTGAGAGCAGCGCCGCGACGATCAGACCGGCGAGCGCCGCCAGCACAGCCGTACGGAGGAAATCCCGCGCAGCGGCATCGAATGTGAGTGTTGGCAGCGCCGCCAGGTACACCCAGTCGGTGTTCTGCAGCGGTACCGCGATGACGCGGTAATCCTTGGAATCGGTATGCCAATCGAAGATCAGCCGAGAGTTCGTACCGATGGCCGGCGCGAGGTCGTTCAGACCCAACGGCGGTGGCACGGAATTGCTCGCCCAACGCTGGTCAGCCATCAAGTTCTTGGCGACGTCTGGCGAAAGCGCCACGATTGGCCGCAGGAGCCAGTTCGGATCCTGACCGCTGGCAATAACGAGACCCTGATCGTCCATCAAGATGCCGGTCGCACCTGCGCCGACACGGCCACTGGCCTCTTCGACGATCTTCTGCAGCGCGGCGACGCCCGAGCGACCTTGCATGATGCCGATAACGTGGCCATCAGCCGCTCGAATTGGCGCGGAGCGGAATAACGACGTCGCACCGTCCGTGAGCGCAATCGCGACACCGCTAACAAAGGTCGTGCCGCGCATCGTGGCCTGGAAGTAATCGCGTTGCTTGAGGTTTTTACCGACGTTTGGCGGCAGCGTGCTGAGGACGATGGTGCCGCCGCTGTCCAGCATCGACATGCTCAGGACGTCGTCACTCGAAGTGCGCATCACGTCCATGGCGTCTTGCGCCGCTTGAACGTCCGCTGGATCGGCAGCCTGGCCGGCTTCGAGTGTGCGTCGCACCGCGGGGAGCGAGGCCAGCGTGTTGACATCGGCGAGGCGCTTGGCATTCCAGGCGTCGACCTGGTTGGACACGAGTAGACCGTCGGACCACAGCCCGGCCTCGGCTTGTTGCTTGAGGCCAGCAGACGCCTGGGTATAGCCGAGCCCGGTGAGTCCAACAGCAACCGCGGCGGCTACGCCGACACACAACACGACCATCTTGGTCGCCACCGACCACGTTCGGACGCGGATGAGACTCACACGCCCACGGCGTCTTCTATTGTCTGCATTCGTTTGCCGAACCACGGTGGTACTCCCCTGCTGGCGGGTGACGCCGATTTGATGTGACGCCACTCGGATCAGTCATCGGCCGGCGTCGCGCCGTTCTAAAGGAACGCTGCCGTGGAGGCCAGAGTGTGGAGCAGGGCCTCTACGTTTGTGTCGCGTTTGTTGCCAACCCGAGTCGTCACCCCCCGAGGAGGGGGAGTGGAGGTAAAGAATTCGTGAGGACCGACCGATACTGGGCAGGACATGGCGACCGTGCTGACTTTCAGACCTCGTGCTGCCGCGCCCGCCGTTCCCGTGTCGGCTGGCGTGGTCCGGCCGTACGCCGGACGCGTAGCTCGCGTTCGCGGCTCGGGCGCGGTTCCTGTTACTCAGCCGCGGTCGATCCTTAAAGAGTTCAACGCCGCCGCGGCGTGGGCCGGCCTGACCACATTCGTGTGGTACGCCGTCGGAATGGTGCCGGTCCAGATCGCCGTCATCGGCCAATTTGGCCTCGGTCAGTCGCAGGCATCGAGCTGGATGTTCATCATCTGGGCGACCGGAGCGGTGTCCTCAGCCATATTGTCGCTCGCTTATCGTCAGCCCCTGGCCACGACCTCGAGTTTGTCGGCGCTGATCTTCCTCGGCACGCTCGTCGGCCGTTTCAGCTTTGAAGACATTGCCGCTGCGAATCTGATGGCAGGCATCGTCGTTGTGTTGCTCGCCCTGGTTGGCTTCGGCCGACGGCTGCTGGTGTGGTTACCCATGCCGTTGGCTATGGCCATGCTGGCCGGCAGCGTGCTAGGTGACGTCATGAACGTCGTCGGGACGAGCGTTTCAGATGTCGCTGTGGCCGGAACGACAGTCGCTGGATACGTCCTCGGGCGGGCGCTGCGTAACCCGCGCGTGCCACCACTGAGTCTGGCGCTGATTTTTGGCGCGCTGGCCGTTTTCTTGATGCACTCCGCGTCGCCGGCACCCATTGCCTGGCTGCTGCCGTCGCTCGAAGTGCCGGCAATGCACTTCTCGATCAGCGCTTTTCTGGCCATCAGCTTGCCGCTCATCGTCCTGTCGATTGGCCTGGGTAATGTCCAGGGCCTCGGCTACCTGGCCGAACAGGGCTACCGTGTGCCAGCGGATCGAGTCACGCTCGTTCTCGGGATCAACTCCGTAGTCAACGCCCTTTTTGGCGGGCACACGGCCCAGGTGTCGCGAAACGGGATTCCGATTATGGCCAGCCCCGAAGCTGGACCGATTCAGAGTCGCTATTGGGCTTCGTTGCTAGTTTCGGGCGCCATGCTGCTGATCGCGCTGGCGGCTGCGCCGGTAACCTCGTTGCTCGGCATCTTGCCGCACAGCTATGTCATCACGCTGGCTGGGTTGGCTATTCTGCCGTCATTCCAGGACGCTATCGAGCGGGCGTTTGGCGGGACGTTAAGGTTCGGCTCGCTGGTCGCATTTCTGGTAGCGGCGACGCCGTTTTCAGTCTTAGGCATTACCTCGGCGTTCTGGGCACTGATCGCTGGAGTCGCCGCGGCGTTGATCACCGATCGCGAACAACTGCTGACCCACTGGCGTGGAGAAGGTGCGACTGTGGTCCGCCGCGAAGCACGTTTGCCGGTGGTGATCCATCCGGCCGAGACTGCCCGCGTGGCGGGTGACTTGCGGCTGCCGCTCGCAGCGACGATTCGCAATATCAGCCAGAGCGGGCTACTGGTGCACTCAGAACAGCAACTGCTGCCGGGGGCGCAGCTCGAGTTCGTGTTTCGCACCCCAGGCGGCGCGGAGCTCAGCATGCGCGCCGATGTGCGCCACGTCCAACACCTGCAGATCGAAAGCCCCGAGCTCTGGGAAGCGGGCTGCGAGTTCCGCGAAAGCGACCTGGAGAGCCGCGAGCAACTGGTCAAATTCGTCCTCAAACACCAAACCGTCCAGGCCGTCCAGCTCCAACAAGCTAGCTAACTCGGCGTCGACGCTCGTCGGGTCAGGCTTCGTCGGCTACGGTGAAGCGGCCACTGTTGAACAGCTGCTCCACGTCTAACAACACTGTGTTGTCTGGCCCGACACCGCGGGCGAACTCACGGCCACTCAGCGATGGCTGCAAGCTGTTGAGCTTGAAGCGCTCCACACCCAGGACCTCGTCAACCACCAGACCACAGCGCAGGCCGGGTAACCCAACCAACAGCACTGGTACCGCCGCTGTCGACTCGGCCGACAGCTCTGTCACACCGATGCCGATCATGACCGCCAGGTCGAGCAGCGTGACAATCTCACCCCGCACGCTCACGATACCGAGCACAAACCGCGGTGTGCTCGGCACAGGCACAATCCCGGTGGCCCACTGCACAGCCCGCAAATGCCTGGTCTCGACGGCGTAGTGCTCGCGGCCGAGGCGGCACTTGAGCACCTCAATCTCATCCCCGGTATCCGCTGGCAGAGGCAACTTCGCCAGTTGCTCGGCACGCCTTTTGAGGATCGCTTCCATCGCGGGATCCACGGGCGCATCGCTCATCAGGCTGGCCCGTCAAGAGAAGTCCGCACCGCTTGACGCAATGTCTCAACCAGCAGGGTATCGCTCCCCGGCACCAACGCATCACCAGCCATAGCCGCCAGCAGCCGTCGGGTATGCAGAAACGCCGCGTGCGCCCGAGCCAGGTCGCCTACCTGAAGGTAGGCGCGAGCCAACGCAAACTGGCCCAGCGCACTATGCGGATCGCGGAAGGCCGCTCGTCGCAGCCACTCTACCGCCGCGTCCGACTCCCCAGACTCGAGCGCGAGCAGACCTGCTTCAAGCTCCATCCGACCATCCCCGGTCGGACCTTCGCGTGGACCGCTGATAGCCTCAACCTGTCGCGTGGGGGCTCGCTGCACTGCCAATTTTGTCGAACGCAAAACCCGCTTCGGCTCCGCGACTCGCCGCCACACCACCGTCTCACTCAGGTCAATGCGCTCGAGCTCGCCACGGTCGGTCGGCACCGGATCGGACGCTGCCAGGATCAGCCAGCCCCCAGGCGTAAGTGATTTGATCAGCGTCCGATAGAGGCGTTGTGTCGTCGCAGCGTCGAAATAGATGGTCACGTTGCGGCAGATGACGAGATCGAGATCCGGAGCTGGCGGCGTGAGCTGCTCGGTCGCCAGGTTCATCCAGGCAAAGTGCGCCATGCGGCGGAGTGCCTCGCCGGCGCGCCAGCCGTGCGTCGCGGGCTCGAAGTAGCGATCTCGGATGTACTCCGGCGTCGCTCTGAACGACCATGCCGGGTAGACCCCGTCGCGCGCCAGGCGAAGAGATTCACGATTGACGTCCGTCCCGACGAGCTCCACGTCCCAGGTCGAAGCGAGCTGTTTTTCGAGCAGCAGAATCGCCAGCGAGTAGGGCTCCTCACCGGTCGAACAACCGGCAGACCAGATGCGCAGGCGCTGCTCCGCGGCGCGGCGCAGGAGAATCTCTGGCAGGATCGTTTCACGCAGCGCGGCAATCTGGGCCGGGTCGCGCAAGAAGTACGTTTCGCCAACCGTGAGATGCTCGACCAGGTCATACAGCCAGCGCGGAGTCGGGCCCAGAGTCAGGCTGAAGAGCAGCTCATCGGTCGTGTGCCAGCGAGTGTTGGGCAAAATGGCGGCGACGGCATCCTCCAGACGCGCCGCGCCATACTCCGTTCCGCGAATGCCGAACTGGCGGTCAACAGCCTCGAGCAATGCGCTGCGCTGCGCGGATGTCAGCGTGAGCGCCGAGGCGCTCGGAATCATTGTCGGGGTCCGTGCGGCTCGAGCGCCGCGGGTGCGAGGACGGGCACCAGCTCATCGCCGAGTCGCAAGACGCGCGGAACGATGCCGTTGCTGTCTGGAGCTGGCACGGCGCTCATGGCGTCCGCCCCACTCTCGACCACTTCATCGACTTCCTCGACCCACAGCAAAAATGGCACGCTCGAACGCATCAGGATCAGGCGATGGTCCAGTGACAGCTTCGGCGTGGGGAGTCCCAGTCGCTGGTGTGGATCGATGACGGGCAGTGCCTGACCGTGGAGGTTGAGCATGCCCAGGAGGCCATGGTCGGTGTCAGGCAGGGTCAAGACGAAAGCCATCGGCAAGACGCGTTCGACGGCCGTCAGCGGTAACCCATACCGACGCTGGCCAATTTTGACGAGCAGCACTGCCGCCGCTCGATCCACAGGCCCAATCAGGCTCGGACTCTCGTCTGAGATCACCATCACACGCTCTCCATTGAGTATCGGCCGGCCATGGGTATCGCTTGACGCCTCGGCCGTTGTGGCCGCGTAGCAGTTGCGTGACACGTTTTCAGCCACAATGACGCTGCCTTGCATCCCAATGTCGTGCTGCCCGCGCTGACGAGCCTGGTCGGTTTCGCGTTCTGCGGCGTCTTGTTCCGGCGGTTCGTCCAACGACCGCGGGCCTACCTGTTTGTCTGGGGCCTTGGGCTGCTGTGGTACGCGATTGCAGCCGCGACGGAGGCGCTGGGCGGTGCATTCGGCTGGTCATCAGTCCTGTACCGGACCTGGTATCTCACGGGCGCCATTGGTGTGGCGGCGTATCTAGGAGCAGGCTCGGTGTACCTGCACCGCGACGAGCCTGGCTTTCGGTCCCTGAGCGTGGTGTGCATCATGCTGGCCAGCGCTCCGGCCCTCGCCGGTGGCTATCTGATGGTCGGCTTCTTCGGCCTGAGCGCGGCTGTCCTGTGCACCGTGATCCTCAGCACGCGACCGGGCTGGTTCGCCCACGCCGTTTTCGGCGCGCTCGTGGTCGCGACCGTGCTAGCGGCCAGCGTCGTCGCGCAGTCGACCATCGACCGCAGTCTGTTGCCGACGATGCCGGACCAGGTCGTGAGCGGCCAGGCGTTCCCGGCCGGGACGCGCGCGTTGACTCCGCCGCTCAACATCAGCGGCGCCGTCCTGCTGCTGTTCGGCGCACTGGCCAGCGTCATTCACTTCGGCCGCACGCGAGCCCAGCCTGACCGCGTCCTATCCAACGTCCTGATTGCCGTCGGCGCGCTGGTCCCCAGTCTCGCCAGTGGTTTGACGCGCTTCGGTATCACGTCGCTGTTCTTCCTGGGCGAGCTACTTGGGCTGCTGTGCATTCTGGCTGGGTTTCTGCTGAGCGCGTCGACTCGGGCAAGGCCGAGCCCCTCGCCGCCCGGCTAACGTGTGAGCTGTGAATGCCGCCGAACTGAAAGCCCGCGCCTGCCAGGTCCTGGATGCCCACGCCGATGAGCTCGAGCAGCTCGCTCGCCAGATCTTTGCCCAACCGGAGCTTGGCTTCAAAGAGCACCAGACCGCCAGCCTCGTCCATGCCTGGTTCGACCGACTCAGCCTGCCGCATCAAGATGGCATCGCCCTCACCGGCTCGCGCGCCAACCTCGAGGGTGGCTCAACGGGGCCGACCGTCGCCATACTGGGCGAGCTCGACTCGCTGTTGTGCTGGGAGCATCCGCAACGTGATCAACGCACCGGCGCCGTCCACGCCTGCGGCCACAATGCGCAGATTGCGATGATGCTCGGAGCGGGGCTCGCTTTGCGCGAGGTCGCGCCGCACCTGGCCGGGCGCGTGGCTCTGATGGCGGTTCCGGCGGAGGAGTACGTCGAGCTGGAGGAACGGCTCGCCTTTCGCGAGCAGGGCCAGCTCGAATTCCTGGGCGGTAAAGCCGAGATGGTCCGTCTTGGAGCATTCGACGACGTCGACATCGCGATGATGGTGCACGCGTCGAGCCGTCCCGAAGACGGCGACCTGGCGGTGGGTGGCACGAACAACGGCATGGTGGCCAAGTTCGTTCGCTTTCTGGGTAAGACGAGTCACGCCGGTGGCGCGCCGGAGCAGGGCGTCAACGCGCTATCGGCGGCTCGAGTAGCGCTGGCGGGTATCGACGCAATCCGCGAGACGTTTCGCGACGAGGACCACATCCGGGTCCATCCGATCGTGACGCGTGGTGGGGACGTAGTCAATGCGATTCCAGCCGATGTGCGGCTGGAGATGTTCTGCCGCGGCGGGACAGTCGAGGCCATCGAATTGGCGCACCGCAAGGTAGATCGCGCGCTCAAGGCAGGTGCGTTGGCGCTTGGTGGCGCGGTCGAGATCACGACCTTACCGGGCTACCTGCCCCTGTACCACGATCCCAATCTGGTTCGCCTGTTCCGCACGAACGCCGTCGAGCTTGTCGGGGCTGACCGGGTGAAAGAGAAAGGCCACGGTGGTGGCTCAACAGATATGGGCGATATCAGCCACATCTTGCCGACGATCCATCCGTATGCCGGCGGCGCGAGCGGCGCCGGCCACGGCGCCGATTACCAGATCGACGACTACACCCGAGCCGTCATCAACCCCGCCAAGGCGATGGCGATGACGGTGATCGACCTCCTGTCCGATAGCGCCCAAGAAGCGCGACGGGTGCAAGCCGAGTTCCAGCCCAGAATGACCCGCGCAGCGTACCTGGGCTACCTCCGCCGCCTGAGCACGACAGACCTCTACCGCGCCGAAGACCTCGAATAGGGGCTACTCAGCCGGTCGTTTGGAGGCCGGCGGCTATGCCATTAATGCTGTGGTGGATTGCATCCATGACCAGGTGCCGTTCGTCCTCTGAGGCGGCGTCGTCCTCGGTCAGGCTTCGCTCGCGGCGGAGAAGTGCTAACTGGGCTACGTGTAGCGCATCTACGTACGGGTTGCGCAGCTTGATCGAACGCGCCAGCACTGGTGACCGCTCCAGCAGCTCCGTCTGCTGTGTGACCTGCAAAACAGCACTGACCGCAGCCTCGTACTCCTCTTCGATGAGGTCAAACACGCCTGCCAGCGAGGCTTCAGCTAGCGCTGCATAGCGGCGGGCAGTCGCAAAGTCGGCAGTCCCCAAACTGACCTGAGCGTTATCCATCGCACTCCGAAAGAAGGGCCAGCCCATGTACATTGCTTGCAGCCTGGCCAGCCCATCTCGCGAGATCTCCGCGCGCAATGCGCTCCCCAGCCCGTACCAGCCAGGTAAGTTGACTCGCGCCTGCGTCCACGAGAAGACCCACGGAATTGCCCGCAGGTCCTCCAGCTCTGGCAGCTTGCCCCCGCCGGCCCGACTCACTGGTCGCGATGCCAGGTTGAGCGTCGCCAGCTCCGGAAAAGGCGTGCTGGCGTGAAAGAACGGCATGAAGTCAGGATGGTCTTTCACCAGCGCCGTGTACGCCCGCCGTGAGTCGTCAGCCAGCCGCTCCAATAGCTCCAGCCACTCACCCGGCTGCTGCGCTGCACCAGCGCTGCGCGTCGCAGAGAGCAGCAGCGAGTGCACCACCTGTTCGAGGTGCCGCTCGGCGATCGGCAAACTGCCGTAGCGAGCGAAAATCACTTCACCTTGCTCGGTGATCTTGAACGTCGGCGAAGCCGCCGCTGCCGGCCGAGCGAGGATCGCTCGGCTCATCGGTCCGCCGCCGCGCCCGACCGCACCACCGCGGCCATGGAAGACGATCAGCTCAACGCCTGCTTCGCGCGCCGCATCGGCCAGCAATTGTTGGGCGCGATAGGTCGCCCACGTCGCCGCGAGGTAGCCGCCATCCTTGTTACTGTCCGAGTAGCCGACCATCACCTGCTGGCGGTTGTTCCGCCTGCGCAGCGCTGCTCGATACGCTGGACTGGCCAGTATGGCGCGGAGGATTTGGCCGCACTCGCGTAATTCGGAGATCGTCTCGAACAACGGCACCACGTCGATCTGACTCGTCGTGGCGTCGCCGAGACCAGCCTCACGCGCCAGTAGCAGTACTGCCAGCGCGTCGCTCGGCGCCCGACTCATCGACACCACGCACGTTTGAGCCCCTTCTGGACCGTTCAGCCGCTGAATGTCGGACACGGCTCGAAAGGTCTCCAGCACTTCACGCGTGCTCGCCGACAGCGCCTCCGCCGGCACACCGGTAGGCTCCGCTGTAGCGAGCTGCTCTTCCAGCACGCGCATCCGGTCCGCTTCAGAAAGTGCGAGATACGACGGCACACCAACAACGCCCAGCAGCTCCGACACGGCTGCCGCATGACGGTCGGCATGTTGTCGAATCTCGAGCTCAGCGAGAGCAAAACCAAATGTCGCCACGCGTCGTCGCAAATCGCGCAAGCCACCCGCCGCCACCCGTGCGCCGCCATGCGCATCCAGGCTGCCGGCCACCAGCTCTAGATCGTGCAGCAGCTGACCAGACGAGGCATACGCACCGGCGGCTGCCGACTCCGTGCGGCGCAAACGCTCTCCAATCAAGCCAAGCTTGCGGCGGTAAGGCTGATCGCGCCACTGCGGCACCGCCTGCACGCCAAGCTCGAGGCGGTCGCGTTCGAGCGATTCCATCAACTCCGTCGAGCAGCCGACGAGACGGCTGGACACACTCAGATCACGGCCGAGCGCCTGGATATCGTCACGGTAGCGGCGCAGGATCGCGGTGCGCGCTAATCGGGAAGCCGCGCGGGTGACTTCAGCGGTTACCGCCGGGTTGCCGTCGCGGTCGCCACCTACCCACGACCCGAAACGGAATTGCGGGTCGGCGTGCGAACCCGGCGCCAGGGCCGAGTCAATCGAGCGGTAGACGAGCGGCAGCACGTCGTACACCGTGCCGGCCAGGACATAGATCACGCTCTGTACTTCGTCGATCACGCTGGGCCGTTCGACGCGCGCTTCTGCCGTCTGCCAGATCAGCGTGACCCGCGCCCGCAACGCGTCGAGGGTGCCGGCACGGTCAAGTGGCGTCGCGCGGTCATCGTCGAGCTGCTCGATCAACCAGGCCGCGTATTCAAGATGGTGCAGCAGCGTGCGCCGGCGGGCCTCGGACGGATGGGCGGTCAGCACCGGGTGGATCGTCAGGCGGCGTAAGCCCGCACTGACCTCCTCGCGTGAGAGCCCAGCCGCGAGCAGCTCGTTGAGGGCCGCGCCGACCGATTCCTGGAGCGGCGTGCCCTCGGCGCGCTGGCGTTCGCGCAGGGTGCGCACGCGATGGTGTTGTTCAGCCAGGTTGATCAGGTGGAAATAGACGCTGAATGCGCGCACCAGCTGCAACAGACGCAGTGTGGTTTGCTGCTCGGCCCAGTTCAGCAGCGCCTGATCGGAGCCACCGCTCGAGCGAAGTTCGATTGCCGCCTGTCGGATGAACTCGACGTCTTCGAAAAGCTCGTCCCCGACCTGCTCGCGCAGGACATCGCCGACCAGCTCACCGAGCAACCGAACATCGCTGCGCAAGCGGTCGAGGGGCTCGGCGCGCGTCACTACCACGGCGTAAGTATGCCGCCTGCCGCGCAGGCTGTTACTCCAGTCGCGACGCGCTCAGCCCGTCAATAAGCGTCCGCGTTTCGCCGACGATCACTTTCGGTCGCTGCTGCAATGCCGCGATGGACCGCGCACCCGTCAGGAACATTGCCGTGCGCAGCTCGAGCAGGCATTGCTCGATCCAGGCATCGACTGCCGCCTCACTTTCTAGCGCCGCTTGGAGCAGCGGTCGGGCGACGCCGACGGCGGAGGCCCCGAGCACCAACGCTTTGGCCGCGTCGAGGCCGCTGCGGACGCCGCCAGTTGCGATGATCGGGAGACCGGCTGCCCTGGCAATTACAACCGCCACCGCTGTAGGTATGCCCCAGTCACGCAGGACCTCACCGAGTCGCTGGCCCTGCCGATCGCCCTGGGCAGCGGCGCGCAACCCTTCGATAGCCGCGAAGCTGGTGCCGCCAACCCCGCCGACGTCCAGCGCCGCCACCCCCAGGTCTCGCAGTCGTAGTGCCGCTGAGGCCGACAGCCCGGCACCGGTCTCTTTGGCGAGCACTGGCACACCCACCTGTTGGACCACGGCTCGTAGTGCAGCAGAGACGCCCTTCGAGCGGCGGTCTCCTTCCGGCTGGATGCTTTCTTCGAGCGTGTTCAGATGGATCGCCAGCGCGTCAGCCTGGAGCATGTCGACAGCGCGCCGCGCGTCGGCCACGGTCAAGGCCTGGCCGCTGTCCTGGGCTACGAGCTGGCTCGCTCCGAGATTGGCGATCAGGACTGCCGTGGGCGCCTGTTCCCGCACGACGGTATAGGTATGGGCTAGCGCCGGATTCCGCAGTGCCGCGCGCTGGCTGCCGACGCCGATTGCCAGGCCATGCCGTTCGGCTGTGCGAGCCAGCAGGGCGTTGATGTCGTGCGCTGCCGCATGGCCACCCGTCATCCCGGCCAGAACCAACGGCGCACGTAGCCGCCGGCCAGTTCCAAAGAGATCGACGCTCAAGTCGAGCGTCTCGAAATCCAGCTCCGGTAAGGCTTCATGGACGAGGTGCACATCATCCCAGCCGGCGGCCACACGAGTGTTGACGTCGGCGCTCGCGCTGACGTGCAAGTGCTCAGCTTTGCGCGCCTCGACGGGGTCCAGGGGCCTCACGCTCGAGGGACTATCGTACGCCTGGTGCTCCTGCGCGACCGATTCTCAACCGATCGGAAATGGGCTGCCGCAGACCAATCGACGAGGGTTGAGTACCCTGAGGCGCGGCCTGGGACCCTTCTACACAATTGTGTAACGTAAATGCTACTAAGAGTTTGAGTAAATGGTTGAGTTGAAAGGCTCGCTCGGCGGCATCGGCTTGCCGGCGATCGTCCAGCTGATAGGCGAGCTGCACCATACCGGCAAGCTCGAGCTGAGCAAGGATGTTGCGAACGGCGCAGCGGCCAGCGGCGCGCTTGGATTCGACGACGGCCGACTCATCTCGGCCGATTTCGGCGTCGAGCGGGGCCTGGCGGCGCTCACACGGGTCGTACTGGAGCTCGCCGATGGCGATTTCCGGTTTAGCGAAGGCAACCATCCTGGGGAGCGCACGCTCGACCTCAGCGGCGCCGAGCTGCAACGCACGATCGTGCGAATCGCGGCAGGCGAGCAGCTCGACCAGTCTGATGTAGCAGTCCTGACGGTCGAGGGCGCCACTGTCGAGCCGGAAGTCTGTCCTCGCCTTGGCTTTGCCGACGATCCATCCCGCAATTACTCACGTCCAACAGCGCTACATCGTTGCTACGCCAGTATCGCCCCGAGTCTGGTCACTGTTCAGGAGCAGCGAGACCTGTGTCTGAGCGGCCGATACACGACGTGTCCGCGATTCCGTAACGCGTCCCGCGCCTCGAAGCGCGTGGCTGCGTCTGGCGCTACTGGCGTGTCGCCGGTGGCGCCGCCGCCATCGCCCGAGCCTATGCCGGTCGCGCCGCCTGCCCGCGAGCTGCCGGCCGCGGTCGCTGTTCGCCCACCCCCCGCGAGCGACATTCGTCCGACCCCACTGCCGCCCAGCCGGCACACCGCCGAGCAGCCCGTCGCGTCAGCTTCGCCGAACGGCGCCGGCCGTCGTAGCTTCGCCTCGCGCAGCGTGGTTCTGTTCGGTAGCGGCATCGTCCTCGGGCTGGCCTGCCTGGCACTGCTCGTATTAGTCGCAGTGCCGGCACTGAACAGCGGCCTGGCCGCCAGGCCATCAACAGCGACGCAGGCCTTCGAACCTGTCCCGGCCGCGACGCGCGTGCCCACGACGGTGGTGGCTTCTGCCAGTCCCGCTGTCGCCGCCGCTCGTCCGTCAAGCGTTGCGTCACCAGCACCAACGTCGGCCGTGGTCGTGGCCGCCGCACGGGCTACCGCGGTTGCCTCACCCGCATCAGGTGCCGCTGCCAGTCGCTCGCTCGTCGACGTTCGATTTGCTTCTGGCCTGCCCAATGATTGGGTCGACAACGCGCCATATGCTGCCTGGAGCGCCGGTGCATACCGGCTGCGCGCCCTGCAAGCGGCCCACTTTGTCGCGGTCGCAGCCCCGTTGGACCCGCCCCCCGTTAACGCGGTGGTCTCCGCGACGTTCCGCAAGACCGGCGGCCCGCCAGGCGGTGGCTACGGCCTGATCGCCCGCGACCAGGGGCCTGAACCGCGCGATGGGGTGAATCAGATCCTCAATGCGTATGTGTTCGAGACCGGCGACCAGGGCGAATTCGGCGTCTGGCGCCGCGATGCTGACCGCTGGATCGACCTGGTGCCGTGGACCCGTTCTGCCGCGGTGCGTCTCGGCGGGTCGCCTAACGAGCTGATGCTGCGGCTCACGGGTGATCGCCTGGTGTTCACCGTCAACGGCTTCGAGCTGGCGAATTTCACCGACTCCGCGCTTTCCGGCGGTGGCATCGGAGTCTTCGCCGGGGGCGACTACAACGAGGTAGCTGTCGATCACTTCGGCGTCCAGGCATTGGACTGAACCCCGCATGGTCCAGCCACTGACGCGGCGCGCGTTTCTGGCCGTGGGTGCAATCGCGATTGGCGCTGTCGGTGGACTGGTCGGCATCGCCGGCGCGTCGTCCCGCGAGCGCCCGGGCGATCAACGCATCGGCCTCGGCGACCTGGCACTACTCGTCGGTGCTGATCCCTGGCGGCTGTCGCTCCTCGGGCCGACCGGCGACGTGTTGTGGGCCGAGCCAGTTGATCAGCCGCTGTCGTACCAGACGGTCGACGGCCGCACGTTTCGGGCGCGCCGACTGGCGTCCTATGGCGTGGTTGGCGATGGCAACATTCAGCTGGTCGCCGAAACAGACGATCCTGCTGGCGGGGCGCTCGCCCTCGAGGTGAGTCAGCTCGGGCCGCGGATGTTCCGTCTGACAGTTACCGCCGACACCAGTGCAGCCGTCGCATCGATCGGTGGCGCTCTCTCGACGACCGCCGACGAGCGCTTTGTCGCCCTCGGCGAGCGCTTCGATACCGTGAACCAGCGCGGCCGAATGGTGGACGTCTGGGCTGAGGATAGGCGAGTGGCCAATTACGGCTCCAGCACGTACGCCCCGATCCCGCTCGTACTGTCGAGCCGCGGCCACGGCTTCGCGCTCGAACGGTTCGAACGATCGCAGTTCGACCTTGCGGCCACGCGCGCCGACCGCTGGACATGGCACCAGGCGGCCTCTTGCGCCAGCATCGTCATCAGTTACGGACCGACCTTGAAAGACCTTGTGCGCCGTAACGCCGAGCTCAACGGCCTCCCGCCACTTCCTCCGCAATGGCTATTTGGCGTCTGGAAGACATCGGTCGGCGGTCAGGCCGAAGTCGTCGACGAGATGCGCAAACTGCGCGACCTCAAGGTCCCCGTTTCGGCCGTCTTCGCCTACGACGCGGTCGATCTGGATGCCAACATCGGCTGGCCGTCGGTCACTTTTGGCGGTCGCCACGCCGGGCCATATCCTGACCACCAGGGCTACACGCGGGCGCTGCACGATCTTGGGTTCAAGGCGCTGAACTACTTCACTGCCGATTTTCACCTGGATCGAGCGAATTACCAGGAGCCCGCGATGCACGGGTTCCTGATCCATCGACAGGATGGGCGGCCGTATATCCACCCTGCCTTCAACGTCGGCTGGCTCGATTACACCGACCCCGACGCGGCCCTGTGGTGGTCCGCCTCGTGGCGACGCGCGCTCACCGACCTGGGCTACGACGGCGGAATGCTCGACCTCGGTGAGCTGATACCCGCCGATAGCGTCATGGCCGATGGCACCAGCGGTTTGCAAAGCCACAACCGCTATCCGTTGTTGTACGCCCAGTCCGCCTGGCAGGCCGCCTCAGCCGCGCGTCCGAATGGCGACTTCGCTCTGGTCCTGCGTTCCGCAGCACTCGGCGCTCAGCGTTTTCAGAGCGCTCAATGGAACGGCGACGCCGTGATGCGCTGGCAGGGTTCAGATGGACTGAAATCGATGGTGCCAGCGGCATTGTCATTTGGTTTGAGCGGTTTTCCGTACTGGCATGCCGAAGTCGCGGGCTACGTCCAAACTGACCTGACCCACGACCAGGAACGGGAGCTGTGGCTGCGTTGGCTGCAATTGGCGACATGGACATCGCTGTTGCGCGACCACCTGGGCGATCAGCCGCGCGATCCGATTGATGTGTGGCTCGACGACGGCACTGTCCAGGCGTTTCGTGCCGCGGCGCGGGTGCACGCCAGCCTGCTGCCCTACCTCTACAGCCTGGCGACGGAAGCGAGTCAGACCGGTTTGCCGATCATGCGCTACCTGCCGCTCGAGGCGCCCGACGATCCGCGTGCGTGGCAGGAAGACCAGTCCTATTTCCTCGGGCCGACGTTCCTCGTCGCTCCAGTGGTTGAGCCTGGCGCAACGACCCGCACGGTCTATCTGCCAGCCGGCGAATGGGTCGATTACTGGCGCGGGACACTGTACTCCGGTGGTCGCGAAGTCACTGTCGCTGCACCTGTGGACGGCAGTGGCCCGCCGGTCTTTGCGCGCGCCGGAGCCATCATCCCGCTCGCTACCGAGCATGACACACTGGTTCCCACGACTTCGCCCGACATCCGGACCTGGACTGGCGACCTGGTCGTCCGCGTCATGCCGAGCGGCCCCGCCGGCGCCCGCGACTCGTCGTTCACGTTGTACGACGGGACGCGCCTGCACTGGACGGGCAGCAGCCTGGAAGTCACAGACAATCCCAGGCCGCGCAGCATCGAGTTTCGCGCGCCTGATGGCACCGTCGTCTACCGCCAGGTCGATGGCCCAACGGCCACACTGTCTTAAATGCTTAAAAGGCTGCCCAAAAGTGCCAGGCAAGCCGGAGGTAATCGCTAAGCCGCAGGCGG